>NZ_JASCPK010000019.1:0-62198 GCF_029959385.1 Pseudomonas sp. PS01303 | reverse complement strand
GCGGTGGATCATCCGGCATCTATTCAGAATGATAAACCGCATTCGCGAGCAAGCCCGCTCCCACAGTGGATTTAGGCGCGTTTGAAATTTCAGGCATAAAAAAAGCGCCCCGAAGGGCGCTTTTTTTCGTTTCGCGTAACGCTTAGCGCTTCAGCGAAGCCGGCAGGTGCGGCTGGATCGCCGTCAGAACTGCCTTGAAGCATTTAGTGTTGCCGGCAACGATGTGGCCTTTTTCAAGGAAATCGTGACCGCCGGTGAAGTCGCTCACCAGGCCGCCAGCTTCTTGAATCAGCAGGGCGCCTGCAGCCATGTCCCACTCGGACAGACCCGATTCCCAGAACGCATCGAAACGACCGGCAGCCACGTAAGCCAGATCCAGGCTCGCCGAACCGGCGCGACGGATGCCGGCAGTCTGGCCAACCAGAGCGCGGAACATGCCCAGGTAGTTTTCCAGGTTGTCCATTTGATCGTCACGGAACGGGAAGCCCGTGCCGAGCAGGGCGCCGTCGAGGCTGGTACGGCCGCTGACGCGCAGACGACGACCGTTCAGTTGAGCGCCGCGACCACGGCTGGCGGTGAATTCTTCCTGACGAACCGGATCCAGAACAACTGCGTGTTCCAGGCGACCGCGGTATTTGCAGGCGATGCTGACGGCGAAGTGAGGAATGCCGCGCAGGAAGTTGGTGGTGCCGTCCAGCGGATCGATGATCCACAGGTACTCTTCGCCTTCGATGCCGGTACCGGCGTGCATGCCAGTCTCTTCACCGCGGATGGAGTGGTTCGGGTAAGCCTTGCGCAGCGCGTCGATGATTTTCTGTTCAGCGGCGCGATCGACCTCGGATACATAATCCTTGGCGTCTTTTTCGTCGACCTTGATGGTATCCAGGCGCTCGATGGAGCGGAAGATCAGTTCACTGGCGCTGCGGGCGGCGCGCAGCGCGATATTCAGCATGGGCTGCATGGATGTGTCACCTAAGGTTGTTAAAGAAAGCCGCGCATTCTATCAGAACTTTTCTTCAGGTGAAGGACGCTGTTCGCTTTCATAGCTTAACGGTAGGCTGTTCTGTAAGATTTGCACCCCTTTCCTGTGTCCGAGAGCGCCTCCCTTGCTGCAGAACATTCGTGTTGTCCTGGTCAATACCAGCCACCCCGGCAATATCGGCGGGGCCGCGCGCGCCATGAAAAACATGGGTCTGTCGCGACTGGTGCTGGTCGAACCGCGCCTGTTTCCGCACCACGAGGCCGATGCTCGCGCCTCCGGTGCCGGCGACATCCTTGAAAACGCGCAAGTCGTCGCCACCCTGGAAGACGCGTTGGTCGGCTGCAATCTTGTGCTCGGCACCAGCGCCCGCGATCGCCGAATCCCTTGGCCACTGCTTGATCCGCGCGAGTGCGGTACCAAAGTGGTCGAGGAAGCCGGGCAGGGCGCTGAAATTGCGCTGGTGTTCGGTCGTGAAGATTCCGGCCTGACCAACGAAGAGCTGCAGCGATGTCACTTTCACGTGCACATCCCCTCCGATCCGGAGTTCAGCTCGCTGAACCTCGGCGCGGCGGTGCAGGTGTTGAGCTACGAAGTGCGCATGGCCTGGCTGGCTGCACAAGGTCAGCCGAGCAAGATCGAGAAAGAAGAAGTGGCCTCGGTGAAAAGCGCCGAGCTGGCGACCATGGATGAGCTGGAGCGCTTTTATGAGCACTTGGAGCAGACGCTGGTCGCTATCGAATTTCTCGATCCGGAAAAGCCGCGGCACTTGATGGCGCGCCTGCGCCGGTTGTACGGACGCAGCTCGGTCAGCCGGGCGGAAATGAATATTTTGCGTGGCATCCTCACGGAAACCCAAAAAGCGGCCCGTGGTGAGCTTCTAAAGCGGAAGGACTAAATGATGTTTGAGCGTTTGCGTGAAGATATCCAGAGCGTGTTCCATCGAGACCCGGCGGCGCGTAACGCTTTTGAAGTCCTGACCTGCTACCCCGGCATGCATGCAATCTGGATCCATCGACTGGCCGGCATGCTGTGGCGTAACGAGCTGAAATGGCTGGCGCGGCTGGTGTCGAACTTCGGTCGCTGGCTGACCGGGATCGAAATTCATCCGGGCGCCAAAGTCGGTCGACGCTTTTTTATCGACCACGGCATGGGCATCGTCATTGGTGAAACCGCCGAGATTGGCGATGACGTGACCATTTATCAGGGCGTGACCCTTGGTGGCACCAGTTGGAACAAAGGCAAACGCCACCCGACGCTGGGTGATGGTGTTGTGGTGGGTGCGGGCGCCAAGGTGCTTGGCCCGTTCACCGTCGGCGCTGGTGCCAAGGTCGGTTCCAATGCTGTTGTGACTAAAGAAGTGCCGCCGGGCGCCACGGTAGTGGGAATTCCGGGGCGGATCATCGTCAAATCCGACGAAGAGCAGGACGCCAAGCGCAAGGCCATGGCCGAGAAGATCGGTTTTGATGCCTACGGCGTCAGCGAAGACATGCCCGACCCGGTGGCGCGCGCCATCGGTCAGTTGCTCGATCACCTGCAAGCGGTGGACGGGCGGCTGGAAGGGATGTGCGGCGCGTTGAAGGATCTGGGCAGCAATTACTGTGCGAAAGATCTGCCTGAGCTGCGCGAAGAAGACTTCGCCTGCGTCAAAGGCAAAGACGAATCCAAAGCCGGCTAGCGCCCCTGTAGGAGCTGCCGAAGGCTGCGATCTTTTGACTTTGCTTTCCATAAGATCAAAAGATCGCAGCCTGCGGCAGCTCCTACAGAGGCTTGCGCCGGCCGGTGTGCCATTACGCCGCAGACCCTGCTATCATTCGCGCGCTCTTTTGCGGGTAATCCTGACTAAAGTACTAGGTCTTAAAGTTGACTTAAATACTCGGGAATTGCATACTCGCCCCATTCTGAACTCCGTGGTAACTGTCCATGCGACTGACTACAAAAGGCCGATACGCCGTGACCGCCATGCTTGACCTGGCGTTGCACGCGCAGCACGGGCCCGTGTCCCTGGCCGATATCTCCGAGCGCCAAGGCATCTCCCTGTCCTACCTCGAACAGCTGTTCGCCAAGCTGCGCCGCAGCAACCTGGTTTCCAGTGTTCGCGGCCCGGGTGGTGGCTACCAGTTGTCCCGCGACATGCAGGGCATCCAGGTCGCCCAGGTGATCGATGCGGTAAACGAATCGGTTGATGCCACTAAATGCCAGGGCCAGGGCGATTGCCATTCCGGCGATACGTGCCTGACTCACCATCTGTGGTGCGATTTGAGCCTGCAGATTCACGAATTTCTAAGTGGTATCAGCTTGGCTGATCTTGTAACTCGCCGTGAGGTGCAAGAAGTAGCCCAGCGTCAGGACCAGCGTCGTTGCAACAGCAAGGCGCCACGCCTGGACAAGATTGAAGCGTCCGCCGTCGAATGACAGCCGAAGAGCTAGCGGTACGCCAGCCCTGATTTAGGAGATAGTCCATGAAATTGCCGATTTACCTTGATTACTCTGCGACCACCCCGGTCGATCCGCGCGTTGCGCAAAAAATGAGTGAATGCCTGCTGGTTGACGGAAACTTCGGTAACCCGGCGTCCCGTTCCCACGTATTCGGCTGGAAAGCTGAAGAGTCCGTCGAAAACGCCCGTCGTCAGGTGGCCGATCTGGTCAACGCCGATCCGCGCGAAATCGTCTGGACCTCCGGTGCCACTGAGTCCGACAACCTGGCAATCAAGGGTGCGGCACATTTCTATGGCTCCAAGGGCAAGCACCTGATCACCTCGAAGATTGAGCACAAGGCTGTCCTCGACACCATGCGCCAACTGGAGCGTGAAGGTTTCGAAGTGACCTACCTCGAGCCCACTGAAGACGGTCTGATCACCCCGGCGATGATTGAAGCGGCACTGCGCGAAGACACCATTCTGGTCTCCGTGATGCACGTGAACAACGAAATCGGCACCGTTAACGACATCGCCGCGATTGGCGAAATGCTCCGCGCCAAGGGCATTCTGTTCCACGTCGACGCCGCTCAGTCCACTGGCAAGGTCGAGATCGACCTGCAGAAGCTGAAAGTCGACATGATGTCGTTCTCCGCCCACAAAACCTACGGCCCTAAAGGCATCGGTGCGCTGTACGTCAGCCGCAAGCCGCGTGTGCGCATCGAAGCGACCATGCACGGTGGCGGTCACGAGCGTGGCATGCGTTCCGGCACCCTGGCGACTCACCAGATCGTCGGCATGGGCGAAGCGTTCCGTGTGGCCAAAGAAGACATGGCTGCTGAAAACGTCCGTATCAAAGCGTTGAGCGACCGCTTCTACAAGCAGGTCGAACATCTGGAAGAGCTGTACGTCAACGGCAGCCTGACCGCCCGCGTTCCGCACAACCTGAACCTGAGCTTCAACTACGTTGAAGGCGAGTCGCTGATCATGGCGCTCAAGGATCTGGCGGTATCGTCCGGTTCGGCGTGCACCTCGGCGTCGCTGGAGCCTTCGTACGTACTGCGCGCCCTGGGCCGCAACGACGAACTGGCACACAGCTCGATCCGCTTCACCTTCGGCCGTTTCACCACCGAAGAAGAAATCGACTACGCCGCGCAGAAAGTCTGCGAGGCCGTTACCAAGCTGCGCGCTTTGTCGCCGCTGTGGGACATGTACAAAGACGGCGTCGATATCTCGAAAATCGAGTGGGCGGCACACTAAATATAGAAGCCGCCAGATACAGATCCTGTAGCGACGCGGCGGTTTACGCAGCGCAGTTGCAGGGTCTCAAGAGCGGCCCTGATGAGTGAGGATTGAGAATCATGGCTTACAGCGAAAAGGTCATCGACCACTACGAAAACCCGCGCAACGTCGGCAAGATGAACGCGGAAGATCCTGATGTCGGCACCGGCATGGTCGGCGCTCCGGCGTGCGGCGACGTGATGCGTCTGCAAATCAAGGTCAACGACGCCGGCATCATCGAAGATGCCAAGTTCAAGACCTACGGCTGCGGTTCGGCTATCGCTTCCAGCTCCCTCGCCACCGAGTGGATGAAGGGCAAGACCCTGGACGAAGCAGAAACCATCAAGAACACTCAGCTGGCCGAAGAACTGGCCCTGCCGCCAGTGAAAATTCACTGCTCGGTATTGGCTGAAGACGCTATCAAAGCGGCTGTTCGCGATTACAAGCAGAAGAAAGGCTTGATCTGACTTTCTGGATTTGGCGACGAGTAAGGAGTCACCAATGGCTATCAGCATGACAGAAGCGGCTGCTCGACACGTGCGGCGCTCCCTCGACGGGCGCGGCAAAGGTGAAGGGATTCGTCTGGGTGTTCGCACCACAGGCTGTTCCGGCCTTGCCTACGTGCTGGAGTTTGTCGACGAGGTGGTTGCAGAGGATCAGGTGTTCGAGAGTCACGGCGAAAAAGTGATCATCGACCCGAAAAGCCTCGCCTACCTGGACGGCACCGAGCTCGATTTCGTCAAGGAAGGGTTGAACGAAGGCTTCAAGTTCAACAACCCCAACGTACGCGGTGAATGTGGCTGCGGCGAAAGCTTCAACATCTGAGGCTTGTCGTGGGTATTCCTTGTCATTTCGCTTTATTCGAGCTGCAACCGAGTTTCCGTCTGGATCTCGAGCAGTTGGCCACGCGCTACCGTGAGTTGGCGCGCGGCGTTCATCCTGATCGCTTCGCCGACGCTTCCGAGCGTGAGCAGCGAACCGCACTCGAGCAGTCTGCACGGCTCAACGACGCCTATCAGACGCTCAAGAGTCCGGCCCAGCGCGCACGCTACCTGCTGACCATCAGCGGGCATGAAGTGCCGATGGAAGTCACTGTCCATGATCCCGAGTTTCTTCTGCAGCAGATGCAATGGCGCGAAGAGCTCGAAGACCTCCAGGACAGTGCCGACCTCGACGGTGTCGCGGTGTTCAAGCGTCGCTTGAAAGTGGCTCAGGAAGAACTCAACGAAAGCTTCGCAGCCTGTTGGGATGATGCGGCGCAACGCGAACAGGCCGAACGCCTGATGCGGCGCATGCAGTTCCTCGACAAGCTCACCTACGAAGTGCGCCAGTTAGAAGAGCGCCTCGACGATTAACCCAGTGCCGCTCCGGTCGCACGCCTGATATACAGATAAGTCCTGATCACGATGGCCCTACTGCAGATCGCCGAACCCGGCCAAAGTCCTCAACCGCACCAGCGTCGTCTGGCTGTGGGGATCGACTTGGGCACTACCAATTCGCTGGTCGCTGCGTTGCGCAGTGGTCTTTCCGAACCGTTGGCCGACGCAAACGGGCAGGTCATCCTGCCGTCCGCTGTGCGTTACCACGCCGATCACGTCGAAGTCGGCGAGTCGGCGAAGCTGGCCGCCGCGTCCGATCCTTTGAACACTGTGCTGTCGGTCAAGCGCTTGATGGGTCGTGGTCTGTCCGACGTCAAGCAATTAGGTGACCAGTTGCCGTACCGCTTTGTCGGTGGCGAATCGCACATGCCGTTCATTGACACCGTGCAAGGCCCGAAAAGCCCGGTCGAAGTCTCCGCCGATATCCTCAAGGTGCTGCGTCAGCGCGCTGAAGCGACCTTGGGTGGCGAGCTGGTTGGCGCGGTGATCACCGTTCCGGCTTACTTCGATGATGCTCAGCGTCAAGCCACCAAAGATGCGGCCAAACTCGCCGGTCTGAACGTGCTGCGTCTGCTCAACGAGCCGACTGCGGCCGCCGTGGCGTACGGTCTGGATCAGCATGCCGAAGGCCTGGTCGCGATTTATGACCTCGGCGGCGGTACCTTCGATATTTCGATTCTGCGTCTGACTGGCGGTGTTTTTGAAGTGCTGGCCACTGGCGGCGACAGCGCGCTGGGTGGCGATGACTTCGATCACGCGATTGCCGGCTGGATCATCGAGAGCGCCGGGCTGTCCGCCGATCTCGATCCGGGCGCACAACGTAATCTGCTGCAAACCGCTTGCGCGGCCAAAGAAGCCCTGACCGACTCGGCCAGTGTTGAAGTGGTCTACGGCGACTGGAAAGCACCGCTGACCCGCGAAGCCTTCGATGCGCTGATCGAGCCAATGGTCGCGCGCAGCCTGAAAGCTTGCCGCCGCGCCGTGCGCGACTCCGGCATCGAGCTGGACGACGTACACGCTGTGGTTATGGTTGGCGGTTCGACTCGCGTTCCTCGCGTTCGCGAAGCCGTTGCCGAAGCCTTTGGTCGTCAGCCTCTGACCGAAATCGACCCGGATCAAGTGGTGGCCATCGGTGCCGCGATTCAGGCCGATACCCTGGCGGGGAACAAGCGCGATGGCGGCGAACTGCTGCTGCTCGACGTGATTCCACTGTCCCTGGGGCTGGAAACCATGGGCGGTTTGATGGAGAAGGTGATTCCGCGCAACACCACCATCCCCGTCGCTCGCGCACAAGATTTCACTACGTACAAAGACGGCCAGTCGGCCATGGCGATCCACGTTCTGCAGGGTGAGCGCGAGCTGATCAGTGACTGCCGCTCGCTGGCGCGCTTCGAATTGCGTGGCATTCCAGCGATGGTGGCCGGCGCAGCGAAAATTCGCGTGACCTTCCAGGTCGATGCCGACGGTCTGCTCAGTGTTTCTGCCCGTGAGTTGGGCTCAGGCGTTGAGGCGAGCATTCAGGTCAAGCCGTCTTACGGTCTGACCGACGGCGAAATCGCCAAGATGCTCAAGGATTCGTTCCAGCACGCCAATGACGACAAGGTCGCCCGCGTTCTGCGCGAGCAACAAGTCGATGCTCAGCGCCTGATCGAAGCGGTGCAGGGTGCTCTGGAGGTTGATGGCGAGCGTTTGCTCGACGCCGAAGAGCGCATGGTCATCGACCTGCAACTGCAGGAACTGGCCGAACTGATGAAAGGTACCGATGGTTACGCCATCGAGCAGCAGACCAAGCGTCTGTCGCAAGTGACCGATGCTTTTGCTGCCCGCCGCATGGATCTGACGGTGAAAGCCGCTCTGTCGGGGCGCAATCTGAATGAAATCGAGGATATCTGATGCCGCAGGTCATTTTTCTGCCCCACGAGAAGTTCTGCCCTGAAGGCATGGTGGTCGAGGCTGCGCCCGGCACATCGATTCTCGAACTGGCCCACGAACACCACATCGAGATGGAAAGCGCCTGCGGCGGCGTCTGCGCTTGCACCACCTGCCACTGCATCATCCGCGAGGGTTTCGACTCGATGGAAGAGGCTGACGAGCTGGAAGAAGACTTCCTCGATCGTGCCTGGGGTCTGGAAGCGCAATCGCGTCTGGCCTGTCAGGCTATCGTTGGTGAAGAAGACATCACCGTCGAAATTCCGAAATATTCGCTTAACCATGCGGCTGAAGCGCCGCACTGACTGGTAAGACTGTCATGAGCTACGGTTGGAATGATGTTCAACGTATTGCAGAAGAACTGGCCGAGGCCCATGCCGGCGTCGATCCATATTCTGTAGGTTTTGTCCGTTTGCAGCAGATGATCCTTGATCTGCCTGACTTCGATGGCACTTCTGGCCGTGTCGGCGAGAAGGTGCTGGAAGCGGTTCAGGAGCTCTGGGCCAAAGAATTGGACTGATCGTCTCGCAGGTTAGGCAATACCCAAGAACCCGCGTATAATTCGCGGGTTTAATTTTTCGCAAATTACCGTTTCTGGAGTTACACCATGGCTGTTCAACGCACTTTCTCCATCATCAAGCCTGACGCTGTTGCAAAAAACGTCATCGGCGAAATCACCACTCGTTTCGAAAAAGCCGGCCTGCGCGTTGTAGCTTCGAAACTGAAGCAACTGTCCAAAGCTGAAGCTGAAGGCTTCTACGCTGAGCACAGCGCTCGTGGTTTCTTCGGCGACCTGGTTGCTTTCATGATCTCCGGCCCTGTTGTTGTTCAGGTTCTGGAAGGCGAAAACGCTATCGCTCTGAACCGTGAGCTGATGGGCGCTACCAACCCTAAAGAAGCTGCTGCCGGCACCATCCGCGCTGATTTCGCTGATTCCATCGACGCCAACGCTGTTCACGGTTCGGACTCCGAAGCCGCAGCTGCTCGTGAAATCTCGTACTTCTTCGCAGCTACTGAAGTAACCACTCGCTAAGCATTGGCTTAAGAGTGAAGGTGAATCCATGACTACATCGACTGTAAAAACCAACCTGCTGGGTCTGACTCAACAGGAAATGGAAAAATTCTTCGACTCAATCGGGGAGAAGCGTTTCCGTGCCGGTCAGGTAATGAAATGGATTCACCACTTTGGTGTCGATGATTTCGACGCCATGACGAACGTCAGCAAGGCCTTGCGCGACAAGCTCAAGGTTATTGCTGAAGTCCGTGGTCCGGAAGTGGTCAGCGAGGACATCTCCACCGATGGCACCCGTAAGTGGGTGGTACGTGTGGCGTCCGGCAGCTGCGTCGAGACCGTGTACATTCCCCAGGGCAAACGCGGCACTCTGTGCGTTTCGTCCCAGGCAGGCTGTGCCCTGGATTGCAGTTTCTGCTCCACCGGCAAGCAAGGCTTCAATAGCAACCTCACCGCCGCCGAAGTCATCGGTCAGGTGTGGATTGCCAACAAATCTTTCGGCAGTGTCCCGGCAACCGTCGACCGTGCCATCACCAACGTGGTGATGATGGGCATGGGTGAGCCGCTGCTGAACTTCGACAACGTCGTCGCCGCCATGCATCTGATGATGGATGACCTCGGCTACGGGATCTCCAAGCGCCGCGTGACCCTGTCCACCTCGGGCGTGGTGCCGATGATCGATGAGCTGGCCAAGCACATCGACGTCTCCCTGGCGTTGTCCCTGCACGCACCGAATGACGCATTGCGTAACCAATTGGTGCCGATCAACAAGAAATATCCGCTTAAGATGCTGCTCGAGTCGTGCCAGCGTTACATGTCGTCCCTGGGCGAAAAACGTGTGCTGACCATCGAGTACACCTTGCTCAAAGACATCAACGACAAGGTTGAACACGCCGTTGAGATGGTCGAGCTGCTGAAAAACATTCCGTGCAAGATCAACCTGATTCCGTTCAACCCGTTCCCGCATTCCGGGTACGAGCGTCCGAGCAACAACGCGATTCGTCGTTTCCAGGATCAGTTGCATCAGGCCGGTTTCAACGTCACTGTTCGCACCACCCGTGGTGAAGACATCGACGCCGCATGTGGTCAATTGGTAGGGCAGGTGCTGGATCGCACCCGTCGCAGCGAACGTTATATCGCCGTGCGTGAGTTGAACGCCGACAGCGATCTGGCACAGAACGCCGCGAACACTAACTAAGAGAGGATCTCTATGTCCCTGCGCTTTGCGCTGCTGTTGCTGTTGGCCAGCTTGTGTGCTGGTTGTGTCCTGTCGGGTGACTACAACCCGATGAAGACCAGCAAGGGCCGCGATGAAGCGCGGGCTGCCTATGTGCAGTTGGGACTGGGATACTTGCAACAAGGCATGACCGAACGGGCCAAGGTGCCGTTGAAGAAGGCGCTGGAACTCGACAGTTCGGATCCAGACGCCAATGCCGCGCTCGGTTTGGTGTTTCAAGCCGAAATGGAGCCTGCACTGGCCGACGAGCATTTCCGCAAGGCCTTGTCCTCGCGTCCCGCCGATGCCCGTATCCTCAACAACTACGGCAGTTTTCTCTACGAAGAACAGCGTTATAAAGAAGCCTACGAGCGTTTTGAACAGGCGGCCGCCGATACCCTGTATCCTGAGCGCTCGCGTGTGTTCGAGAACCTCGGCATGACGGCGGCGAAACTCGGTCAGCGTGATGTCGCGCAGCAGCAACTGGAAAAAGCCTTGCGGCTGAACCGTCAACAACCGCGCGCATTGCTGGAAATGGCTGAGTTGTCCTTCGAAGACAGGCATTATGTGCCCGCGCGTGACTATTACGACCGTTTCAGCCTGCTGACCGAACAAAATGCACGTAGTCTATTGCTCGGCGTTCGGCTGGCAAAAGTGTTTGAAGATCGCGACAAGGCCGCCAGTTATGGCCTGCAATTAAAACGACTCTATCCCGGTACGCCGGAATATCAGCAATACCTGTCGGAGCAATGATGAAAGCGGCGCATCCCGAAGTTGTAGCAGCGAATCGCGTTAACCCCGGTGAGACCCTGCGCCAGGCCCGCGAAAGCAATGGCTGGTCGCTGGCCGAAGTGGCCCTCAAGCTCAACCTCACCGTGACGTCTCTGGGCAATCTTGAAGCCGGTGCTTTCGACAAGCTGCCGGGGCATACCTTTGCTCGCGGTTACATTCGCGCGTATGCCAAATTGCTCGGCATGGATCAGACCGTTCTGGTTCAGCAGTTCGACCAGTCCACCGGCACCGATTCCCAGGGCAGCAACGTTCACGCCTTGGGCCGTATCGAAGAGCCTGTACGGGTTTCCCACACTATTTTGCGTATCGTCAGCCTGTTGTTGCTGATCGCGGTCATCGGCGGTGGTTTCGTCTGGTGGCAGGATCAGACCTCGCTGCGTACCAAGGACTTCACCAGCCTGACGCCGGAACATGTTGAAGTCGAAGGCGCCGACGGCACCACGCAGATTCACCCGATCGACGAGCCGGAAGACCAGGCGGTCGCCGAAGGTCAGGCCGAGGGGGCGACCGCTCTGGCGCTGCCGCAGTCGGAAACCACCGCGGAATCCACCGGTGCCGAAGCTACTGCTCCTGCAACATCGACTGCGCCAGCAACGCCGACCGCTCCAGCGGTTGCGCCGACTGCGCCGGTTCACACGCCAGCGCCAGTGGTTGCCACCCCGGCAACACCTGCTCCGGCTGTGCCTGCTACACCAGCACCAACCACGACTGCACCGATCGCCCCAACCGTGGCTCCAGTGGCACCAGTGGCTGGCGAAGGTCAGGTTTCAATGCAGTTCGTTGCCGATTGCTGGACGCAAGTCACCGATGGCAGCGGCAAAGTATTGTTCAGTGGTCTCAAGCGTAAGGGCGACAGCCTCGCCGTTGCCGGCAAGCCACCGTTTGCCGTCCGCCTGGGCTACGCTCGCGGCGCGCAGGTCAGCTACAACGGCCAGCCGGTCGATGTCGCTCCGTTCACCAGTGGCGAGACTGCTCGCCTGAAGTTGGGTCAATAAGTCATGCACGGCGAATCTCCAATCAAACGTCGCGTTTCGCGCAAGATCTGGGTCGGCAACGTACCGGTGGGCGGCGATGCGCCGATCGCTGTGCAGAGCATGACCAACAGCGACACCAATGACGTTGCCGCCACTGTTGCGCAAATCAATCGTCTGGAAGCCGCCGGCGTCGACATCGTCCGCGTATCTGTACCGGACATGGACGCCGCCGAGGCGTTCGGCAAGATCAAGCAACTGGTCAAAGTGCCGTTGGTTGCCGACATCCACTTCGACTACAAGATCGCTCTGCGCGTAGCCGAACTGGGCGTCGACTGCCTGCGCATCAACCCGGGCAACATCGGTCGCGAAGACCGTGTTCGCGCTGTGGTCGATGCCGCGCGTGATCGCGGGATCCCGATCCGCATCGGCGTCAACGCCGGCTCGCTGGAAAAAGACCTGCAAAAGAAGTACGGCGAGCCGACCCCAGCCGCGCTGGTTGAGTCTGCTTTGCGTCACGTTGAACACCTCGAGCGCCTGAATTTCCAGGACTTCAAGGTCAGCGTGAAGGCCTCCGACGTGTTTATGGCCGTCGAAGCCTACCGCCTGCTGGCGAAAGAAATCGTTCAGCCGCTGCACCTGGGGATCACCGAAGCGGGTGGATTGCGTTCGGGCACAGTGAAATCCGCCGTGGGCCTAGGTATGCTGCTCGCCGAGGGGATTGGCGATACTATCCGCATCTCGCTGGCGGCCGATCCGGTCGAAGAAGTGAAGGTCGGTTACGACATTCTCAAGTCTTTGCATCTGCGTTCCCGTGGCATCAACTTCATCGCCTGCCCGAGCTGCTCGCGGCAGAACTTCGATGTGGTGAAAACCATGAACGAGCTGGAAGGGCGCCTTGAAGACCTGCTGGTGCCGCTGGATGTCGCGGTAATCGGTTGTGTGGTCAACGGCCCCGGCGAAGCCAAGGAAGCCCATATCGGCTTGACCGGCGGCACGCCAAACCTGATTTACATCGACGGCAAGCCGGCGCAGAAACTGACGAATGACAATCTGGTGGACGAGCTGGAAAGGCTGATCCGCCAGAAAGCGGCCGAAAAGGTCGAAGCTGACGCTGCCGTAATTGCGCGCGGCTGACCCTGACTGAAGAGCCGAACGAATTTAAGGATTTAAAGTGAGCAAGTCATTGCAAGCCATTCGTGGCATGAACGACATCCTGCCCGAACAGACTCCCCTGTGGCGTTATTTAGAGGGCACCGTTGCGCGTCTGCTGGATAACTACGGTTACAAGCAGATCCGCATGCCGATCGTCGAGTTCACCGAGCTGTTCAAGCGCTCGATCGGTGAAGTGACCGACATCGTCGAAAAAGAGATGTACACCTTTGAAGACCGCAACGGCGACTCCCTGACCCTGCGTCCGGAAGGCACTGCGGCGTGCGTGCGTGCGGTGCTTGAGCACGGCATCACCGGCGGTGGCCAGGTGCAGAAACTCTGGTACATCGGCCCGATGTTCCGCCACGAGCGTCCGCAGAAAGGCCGTTATCGTCAGTTCCACCAGATCGGTCTGGAGGTGTTCAACCTCGACGGTCCGGACATCGACGCCGAGCTGATCATCATGACCTGGCGCCTGTGGGGCGAGCTGGGTATCCGTGATGCGGTCAAACTTGAACTCAATAGCCTCGGCACCAGCGAGTCCCGTGGGCGTTATCGTGAAGCGCTGGTCGAGTACCTCTCGGCGCACCACGACAAGCTTGATGAAGACAGCCAGCGTCGTCTGAAAACCAACCCGCTGCGCGTGCTCGACACCAAAAATGCCGACACTCAAGCGGTGCTGGTCGATGCGCCGAAAATGGCCGATTACCTCGATGACGAGTCGCGTGCACACTTCGAAGGCTTGAAGTCGCGTCTGGATGCCGTCGGCATTCCGTACGTGCTCAATCCGAAGCTGGTGCGTGGCCTCGATTACTACAGCAAAACCGTTTTCGAGTGGGTCACCGACAAGCTCGGCGCCCAGGGCACTGTTTGCGCGGGCGGTCGTTACGACGGTCTGGTCGAGCAAATGGGCGGCAAGCCGACCACCGGCGTTGGTTTCGCCATGGGCATCGAGCGCCTGGTGTTGATGCTCGAAACCCTTGAGCAGATCCCGGAAGAAATCTCCCGTCAGGTCGATGTCTACCTCTGCGCCTTCGGTGAAGAGGCCGAGCTGGCCGGTCTGGCCCTGGCTGAACGGGTTCGCGATCAACTTCCAAACCTGCGCCTGCAAGTCAATGCCGGCGCCGGCAGCTTCAAAAGCCAGTTCAAGAAAGCCGACAAGAGCGGTGCGCTGTACGCACTGATCCTCGGTGACGACGAAATGGCCCAGCAAGTGGTAGGTTTCAAACCCCTGCGTGGCCAGGGCGAACAACAAAGCATTGCCTGGGATGCGCTCGCCGCTCACCTGGCCACCTGCGTCGTGCAGGGTTGAAGCTGTCTAAACAGCCGATTTAGCGATTAAGGAGTATTGGGGTGTCGAGTACCGAAGACGAACAGTTGGCGGATTTGAAGGACTGGTGGACACGCAACGGCAAACCTCTGGTCACCGGCGGCCTGTTGGCGCTGGTCATCGTGTTCGGCTGGCAGGCTTATCACAAATATCAGGGCAACCAGTCGCAAGGCGCCTCGGTGCTCTATCAGCAATTGCTGGAAACTACGCTGACGCCTGACGGCAAGCCTGATGCTGCCCGCGTTGCGGATCTGGCCGGCAAGCTCAACAGCGAATTCGGCGGTACTGCCTACGCGCAGTACGGCAGCCTGTTCGTCGCCAAAGTGGCGGTCGACAGCGGCAAGCTGGACGACGCTGCGACCGAGCTGAAAGCCATCGTCGACAAACCGGCCAACCCGGCGCTGGGCGAAATCGCCCGTCAGCGTCTGGCACAGGTATTGGGTGCGCTGAACAAAGCTGAAGACGGTCTGAAACTGCTCGACGGCGACGCCGACAAAGCGTTCCTGGCCACTCGCGAAGAACTCAAGGGCGACCTGCTGGTGCAGCTGGGCCGTACCGATGACGCGAACAAGGCGTATCAAAAAGCCAAGGCAGCACTGTCGGATGAAGCGGCGGTCGGTGGCCTTCAAATCAAGCTCGACGACCTGGCCAAAGGGGATGCGTGACGTGATCCGTTGGAAGCATGCAGCATTGCTGGCTCTGGCCCTTCTGGCCGCGGGTTGCAGCAGCAACAGCAAGAAAGAATTGCCACCGGCTGAACTGACCGACTTCAAAGAAGAAGTGGTTCTGCAAAAGCAGTGGAGTCGTTCGATCGGTGACGGTCAGGGCGAAACCTACAACATGCTGGTGCCGGCGATCGACGGTGACACCATCTACGCCGCCGATGTAACCGGCGTGGTGATGGGCATGGATCGCAGCAACGGCGACGTGAAGTGGAAGCAAGACCTTGAACTGCCTGTCTCCGGCGCCGTTGGCGTGGGTTACGGTCTGGTTCTGATCGGTACGCTGCGTGGCGAAGTCGTCGCTCTGGACGCCAGCAATGGTGAAGAGAAGTGGCGCGCTCGCGTCAACAGCGAAGTCCTCGCGCCGCCGGCCAACAACGGCGACGTGGTGGTTGTGCAGACTCAGGACGATCGTCTGATCGGTCTGGATGCCTCCACCGGTACGCAACGCTGGGTGTATGACAGCACCCCGGCTGTTCTGACCCTGCGTGGCACCAGTGCACCGCTGGTCACCAATCGCCTCGCGGTGGCTGGCCTGTCGACTGGTAAAGTCGTCGCTTTGGACATTTCCAACGGCGTGCCGGTCTGGGAACAACGCATTGCGATTCCGCAAGGTCGTTCGGAACTGGAGCGCGTGGTCGACATCGACGGCGGTCTGCTGTTGTCCGGCGGCACCCTGTACGTTGCCAGCTATCAGGGTCGCGTCGCGGCACTGGATCTGGAAAGCGGTCGTCAACTCTGGCAGCGCGATGCGTCGAGCTACGCGGGTATTGCTCAGGGTTTCGGCAGCGTTTACGTGAGCCTGTCTTCGGGCACTGTTGAAGGCGTCGACGAGCGTTCCACCACAGCATTGTGGAGCAACGATTCGCTGGCTCGCCGTCAACTGTCGGCTCCGGAAGTGTTCTCCAGCTATGTAGCAGTGGGTGACCTGGAAGGTTATCTGCACCTGTTGAGTCAGGTTGACGGCCGTTTCGTCGGCCGTGAGCGCATCGACAGCGACGGCCTGCGTGCCCGTCCGCTGGTGGTGGGTGACACGATTTATGTGTATGGCAACAGCGGCAAACTGGAAGCCCTGACCATCAAGTAACAACTATGCTTGGGGATAACACCCCAGGCAGCTTCACTAGTGGAAGTGAACCTGTTCACTCCCACAGTGTTGCCCCGAGCACCAGCCGCTGCCTCGCAGCGGCTTTTGTATTTTCTGAAATAACGAAGTGGAGAGCCGCATGGTTCCCGTAATCGCCCTGGTGGGCCGACCGAACGTCGGCAAGTCCACCTTGTTCAACCGCCTGACCAGGACTCGCGACGCCATCGTCGGCGACTTGTCCGGTCTGACCCGTGATCGCCAGTACGGTGAGGCCAAGTGGCAAGGGCGTTCCTACATTCTGGTCGACACCGGTGGTATCTCCGGTGACGAGCACGGTATGGACGAAAAAATGGCCGAGCAGTCGCTGCTGGCCATTGAAGAAGCAGATGTTGTGCTGTTCCTGGTAGATGCCAAGGCCGGTTTCACCGCCGCCGACCAGATGATCGCCGAACACCTGCGCAAACGTAACAAGCGTTCCTACGTGGTTGCCAACAAGGTCGACAACATCGACCCGGAAATGGCCCGCGCTGAATTCGCACCACTGGGCATGGGCCACGCGATTCCAATCGCTGGTGCTCACGGCCGTGGCATCACGCAGATGCTGGAAATCGCCCTGGGTGATTTCCCGCGTGATGAAGAAGAGCTGGAAGACGGCGAAGAAGAAATCGTTGCCGAAGGTGAGGAAGCCAAGCGCATTCCTGGCCCGAGTGAAAAAGACGGCATCAAGATCGCCATCATCGGTCGTCCGAACGTCGGCAAATCGACCCTGGTCAACCGTATGCTCGGTGAAGACCGGGTAATCGTTTATGACCAGCCCGGCACCACCCGCGACAGTATCTACATCCCGTTCGAGCGGAATGAAGAGAAGTACACGCTGATCGACACCGCCGGTGTGCGCAAGCGCGGCAAGATCCACGAAGAAGTCGAAAAATTCTCCGTGGTCAAAACCCTGCAAGCGATCAAAGACGCCAACGTGGTGATCTTTGTGATGGACGCCCGTGAAGGTGTGGTCGACCACGACCTCAACCTGCTCGGCTTCGCCATCGAGTCGGGTCGTGCGCTGGTGATCGCGATCAACAAGTGGGACGGCATGACGCCGAGCGAGCGCGACTTCGTGAAAGTCGAGCTGCAGCGTCGTCTGTTCTTCGTTGACTACGCCGATATCCACTTCATCTCGGCACTGCACGGTACTGGCGTGGGCAACCTCTACGCGTCCGTACAGAACTCGTTCAAGTCCGCGGTCACCCGCTGGCCGACCAACCGTCTGACCCAGATTCTGGAAGACGCGGTGGGCGAGCACGCACCACCGATGGTCAACAACCGCCGGATCAAGCTGCGTTACGCTCACTTGGGCGGTGCTAACCCGCCGATCATCGTGATCCACGGTAACCAGATCGAGAAAGTGCCGAAGTCGTATGTGCGCTATCTGGAGAACACTTACCGTCGTGTGCTCAAACTGGTCGGTACGCCGATCCGCATCGAGTTCAAGGGCGGCGAGAACCCGTATGAAGGCAACAAAAACACCCTGACCGACCGCCAGGTCAACAGGAAGCGTCGGATGATGTCGCACAGCAAGAAAGCCGACAAAAAGCGCCGCGACAAGAAGTAAGGTCGCGGGTCATTGATCGTTCCCACGCTCTGCGTGGGAATGCAGCCTTGGACGCTCTGCGTCCACCGTTTATGTGACGCAGAGCGTCACGGGATACATTCCCACGCAGAGCGTGGGAACGATCAATACGCAGAGCGTGGGAACGATCAACTTGAGAGAAGGGTGCCATCCGGCGCCCTTTTTTTATGGGCGCCGGATGGGCTATCCTCGGGCTCTCCCGCGCCGTCGTCAGAGCCGGGTGTTGAGCAGGGAACCCCCGATGATCACCAGTAAGCTGCCGAATGTCGGCATCACTATTTTCACGCAGATGTCTCAGCTCGCGGCGCAGACCGGCGCGATCAACCTGTCCCAGGGTTTTCCTGATTTCGACGGCCCGCAGTCGTTGCGCGATGCGGTCGGTCGGCACATTGCCAGTGGCCACAACCAGTATTCGCCGATGACCGGTTTGCCGGCGCTGCGCGAACAGATTGCGCTGAAAATCGCGCGCAGCTACGGCGTGCAGGTCAATGCCGACAGCGAAGTGACCGTCACTCCCGGTGCGACTCAAGCCATCTTCTGTGCGATTCAGGCGGTTATCCACAGCGGCGACGAAGTCATCGTGTTCGATCCATGCTACGACAGCTACGCACCGGCAACGGAATTGGCGGGCGGTCGTTGCGTGCATGTGCAACTGAACCCGGATGACTTCTCCATTGATTTCGACCAGCTCGCGGCGGCCCTGAGCCCGCGCACGAAAATGATCGTCATCAACACCCCGCACAACCCGAGCGGTGCCCTGATCACCCGCGCGGAACTGGATCAACTGGCAGCGCTGATCCGCGACCGCGACATCTACCTGATCAGTGATGAAGTCTACGAACACCTGGTCTTCGACAGCGTGCCCCACGTCAGCGTGCTCGCGCACGAAGAGCTCTATCAGCGCGCCTTCGTGGTCAGCTCGTTCGGCAAGACCTATCACGTCACGGGCTGGAAAACCGGCTATGTCGTTGCGCCGCCGGCACTGACCGCCGAGCTGCGCAAAGTCCATCAGTACGTCAGCTTCTGCGGCGTGACACCGCTGCAATACGCACTGGCCGATTACATGGCCGAGCACCCGGAGCACGTCGAAGAGTTGCCGGGTTTTTATCAGGCCAAACGCGACCTGTTCTGCGACCTGCTGGCCCCGTCGCGCTTCACCTTCAGCCGTGTCGCAGGTACCTATTTCCAACTGGTCGATTACTCGCAGATCCGTCCTGATTTGAACGATGTCGAGATGGCCATGTGGATGACCCGCGAACACGGCGTGGCGAGTATCCCGGTGTCGGTGTTCTACCAGAATCCACCGCAAGGCCAGCGCCTGGTGCGTCTGTGCTTTGCCAAACGCGAGGAGACGCTGCGTGAAGCGGCGGCGAAACTATGCGTGATCTGAGTGCATTACCCGATCTTAATCTGGCGCTGATCCAGACCACCCTGGCCTGGCACGACCGTCAGGCCAACTTCGAGCATTTCGAGCAACTGCTGGAGCAGGCGCGTGGGGCGGATTTGATCATCCTGCCGGAAATGTTCACCACCGGTTTCACCATGGAATCAGAAACGCTCGCCGAAGCCGAGAATGGCCCGACCAGCAAATGGCTGCGGGTTCAGGCGGCGAAACTCGATGCGGTGATTACCGGCAGCGTGATTATTCAGGCGGCAGACGGCAGCCATCGTAATCGTCTGTTGTGGGCGCGGCCGGACGGCGAAGTGCTGCATTACGACAAGCGTCATCTGTTCCGTATGGCCGGTGAGCACAATCACTACACGCCCGGCGAACGGCAGGTGCAGTTCGAACTGAAGGGCTGGCGCGTGCGTCCGCTGATTTGCTACGACCTGCGCTTCCCGGTGTGGAGCCGTGATTCGCAGGATACGGATCTGCTGCTGTACACCGCGAACTGGCCGGGTGCGCGGCGTTTGCACTGGAACCGTTTGCTGCCGGCGCGGGCGATCGAAAACCTTTGTTATGTGGCAGCGGTGAATCGCGTTGGCACTGATGGCAAGGGCTTCGCTTATACCGGTGACAGTCAGGTGCTGGATTTTCAGGGCGAGAGCTTGCTGGCGGCGGGGGAGGCGGATGGTGTGTTCAAGGTGGTGCTCGAAGCGGCGCCATTGGCGGCGTATCGCGAGCGCTTTCCGGCGAATCTGGATGCCGACACGTTTGAGTTCACCTGAAAGGATGGGGTGACGGACAGGACGCCTTCGTGAGCAATCTGATCCTTCCCACGCTCTGCGTGGAAATGCAGCCCGTGACGCTCTGCGTCACTGGACGCGGAGCGTCCCCTGATTCATTCCCACGCGGAGCGTGGGAACGATTGCCGTCAGCAGACAAAAAAAGGCCCCGAAGTTCGCACTTCGGGGCCTTTTGCATTTCAGCAATCGATTACGCCGCTTTCGCCTCAGGCTGGCTCAGCGAGCGGTTCAGCGCGCTGAACAGGGCCTTGAAGCTGGCCGTGGTGATGTTTTCATCGATACCCACGCCGTGCACCGCACGTTCGCCGTTCACACGCAGCTCGATGTACGCCGCCGCTTTGGCGTTGGTGCCAGCGCCGATTGCGTGTTCGTTGTAGTCCATGATCTCCACCGGAATCGGCAGGCCGGCGACCAGTGCTTCCAGCGCACCGTTGCCCTTGCCGCGCCAATGCAGGTTGGTTTCGCCCTGACCTTTGCTCGCCACTTCCACTTCAACATTGCTGTTGCCGTTTTCTTCCTGCAGGCGATGGCTGACCAGCGCGTACGGGGTGTTGGCTTGCAGGTATTCGCTGATCAACAGCGAGTGAATCTGCTTGGCGGTCATCTCCAGACCGAGACGATCGGTTTCACGCTGCACGACCTGGCTGAATTCGATCTGCATGCGACGTGGCAGGCTGATGCCGTATTCCTGCTCCAGCAAGTACGCGATGCCGCCCTTGCCCGACTGGCTGTTGACGCGAATCACCGCCTCGTAGCTACGGCCGATGTCGGCCGGGTCGATCGGCAAGTACGGCACTTCCCACAGCGCGTCCGGTTTCTGCTGGGAGAAGCCTTTGCGGATCGCATCCTGGTGCGAGCCGGAGAACGCGGTGTGCACCAGGTCGCCAACGTACGGGTGACGCGGGTGAACCTGAATCTGGTTGCATTCTTCGACGACTTTGCGCACGCCGTCGATGTCGGAGAAGTCCAGCTGCGGGTCGAGACCCTGGGTGTACATGTTCAGTGCGACGGTGACGAGGTCGACGTTACCGGTACGCTCGCCATTGCCGAACAGGCAGCCTTCGACGCGATCGGCGCCCGCCATCAGGCCCAGCTCGGTGGCGGCGACGCCGGTGCCACGGTCGTTGTGGGTGTGCAGGCTGATGATCACGCTGTCACGACGGTTGATGTTGCGGCCGAACCACTCGATCTGATCGGCGTAGATGTTCGGCGTTGCGCACTCAACGGTGGCGGGCAGGTTGAGGATCATCTTGTGCTCAGGTGTCGGGTTCCACACCTCAATCACCGCATCACAGACTTCCTTGGCAAATTCCAGCTCGGTAGCGCTGAAGGTTTCCGGCGAGTATTCGAACGTCCACTCGGTGTCCGGCTGCATCGCGGCGTATTTGACGAACAGCTTGGCAGCGTTCACGGCGATGGCCTTGATGCCGTCCTTGTCCTGGTTGAAGACGATACGACGGAAAGAAGGCGAAGTGGCGTTGTACAAGTGAACGATGGCTTTCTTCGCGCCGCGCAGGGATTCGAAGGTGCGCTCGATCAAGTCTTCACGACCCTGGGTCAGCACCTGAATGGTGGTGTCGTCCGGGATGTGGCCTTCTTCGATGAGGGTGCGCACGAAGTCGAAGTCGGTTTGCGAAGCGGCCGGGAACGAGGCTTCGATTTCCTTCACGCCGACTTGCACCAGGGTTTTCCAGAAGCGCAGCTTTTTCACCGCGTCCATCGGCTCGATCAGCGACTGGTTGCCGTCACGCAGGTCGGAGCTGCACCAGATCGGCGCGGTGTCGATGGTTTTCGACGGCCAGGTGCGATCCGGCAGGTTGATGACAGGAAACGCGCGGTATTTCGAAGACGGGTCTTTGAGCATGCTCATCGGGAAATTCCTTATTGTCTGGGCCGAAAAAAGGCGGCCTGCCGGTGTTACGAATATGTTGGGAAAAGCTCTGGGCGAGGCGCAGCGATTCAGCCTGGCAGTCGTGCGCTGACGAGGCACAGGCTGCGGTGCTGGCGAAGCTGAATGAGGGTGTGAGAGGTTTTCATGCCTTCAACCCTAACCGCGAGGGGAGAGGATGGCAAGCAGTCGAAAAAAATTGAGAGGAATACTCGGAATGAGGGGTTTTGCAGGATTTTATTGCGAGTAAGTCAGCGGATCTTATTGAAGTTTGCGTGAGGTTAGATTGGGACGCAATTGACGGTGGTGGGTGTCAGAGGGTGTTTTAGTGGTTTTGAGGCCGTCTTCGCGAGCAAGCTTTGCTCCTACAAGTATGCGGTGTCCTTGTAGGAGCAAAGCTTGCTCGCGAAGAGGCCATTAGCCTCACCGAATTCCTTAAGGTTGAAACGCACCAATGAAAATCGCCGGATCCACCCGCGCATCATTCAGGCTGACATTCCAGTGCATATGCGGCCCGGTCGCGCGGCCGGTCATGCCCACCTTGCCCACCACCGCGCCACGTGCCAGTTGCTGGCCATCTTTCACATCAATCTTCGACATATGGCAGAACATGCTGATAAAGCCCTGCCCGTGATCGACAAACACCGTGTTGCCATTAAAGAAGTAGTTGCCGATCAGAATCACCTTTCCCGCCGCCGGAGTCTTGATCGGCGTGCCTGCCGGCACCGCAAAGTCGAGGCCCGCGTGCGGATTGCGTTCTTCACCATTAAAGAAGCGACGTACACCAAACTTGCTCGACAGCGGCCCGTTCACCGGTTTGTCCAACAGCAGATTGCTCGGCGTATTCGGGCTGAAACTGCGATAGGCCTTGATCTGCACGGCCAGCTCACCCTCGATGCGCTTGAGGTTCGACTGATCCGGATTGACCTGCTGCTTGTTCTTCAGGGTGATGTGCTGTTCCGGGTATTTCTTGTTGCCGACAGTAAACGGCAGATTACGGCCGCCACTGCTGATCTGCTGCGCACCCGGTTTGACCGTCAACGGCACGCCGACGATTGCCAGCCAGTTGTCCTGTTCCTTGACCACCAGCACCGGTTTGCCTTGATAGGTGGCGGTCGGCGCCTGCGCGGCCGTGCCCAGATCAACCACGGCGACGCCACCCGGTACCGGTTTGTTGAGCATCCGGGTGATGTAGCTGTCGGCATGGGCGTTGAAGGTCAGGCAGAGCAAAAACAGTGGAGCCAGAAAACGCGGCATGGATCAGTCCAGTAAAGAAAGGGTGACAGGCGTCAGGTGATTGTCTTCGACGCGCACTTGCAGTTCGCCTTCGCCGAGTTTGGCTTTCAGGCGCTGGCCGGTGTGGGTCTGCGCGGCGTTACGAATCGCATGGCCGCGCTCATCGAGCAGAATGCTGTAACCACGACCGAGGGTCGCCAACGGGCTGACCACATGCAGCGTCTGCATCTGACTGTGCAGTTGCAGACGACGGTTTTTCAGGCCTTCACGCATGGCACGCGGCAGACGCTCGGCGAGGCTGTCTAGACGCTGGCGCAACATCGCCAACTGGCGGCCTGGGTGTTGCCCGGCGAGGCGGGTTTCCAGACGGATCAGCCGTTCGCGACGGGTATTGAGACTGCGCTCGAAGGCCCGGCGCATGCGCATGTCCAGATCATCCAGACGTTGCGCTTGCTGGCGCAGACGTTCGCCGGGATGACGCAGGCGACGCGCCATGCCTTCGAGGCGCAGACGATCACGCATCAAACGGTCACGCATGCGCATCACCAGGCGGCGGTGCAGGCTTTCGACCTGGCGGATCAGATGGCTGGAATCAGGCGCGAGCAATTCGGCAGCCGCAGATGGCGTCGGTGCGCGAACGTCAGCAACAAAGTCACTGATCGACACGTCGGTTTCATGGCCGACAGCGCTGACAATCGGCGTCACGCAAGCATCAACGGCTCGCGCCACGGCTTCTTCGTTGAAGCACCAGAGGTCTTCCAGCGAGCCGCCGCCACGGGCGAGGATCAGCGCATCGAAGCCACGGGCATCGGCCATTTTCAGCGCGCGAACGATTTGTGCGGTAGCTTCGCGGCCCTGTACGGCGGTCGGAATCAGCGTCAACTGAACCTGCGGCGCACGACGGCGGAACACGCTGATGATGTCGCGAATCACCGCACCCGTCGGCGAACTGATAATGCCGATGCGCTGCGGATGCGCGGGCAACGGCACTTTGCGTTCGGCGCTGAACAGGCCTTCGGCGCTGAGCTTTTCTTTCAGCGCATCGAACGCCAGACGTAGCGCGCCGTCACCGGCAGGCTCGACGGTGTCGAGAATCAACTGATAGTCGCCACGGCCTTCGAACAACGAAACCTTGCCGCGCACTTTCACCGCCAGGCCATCCTTCAACGCTTGGCGCACGCGCGCGGCGTTCTGCCGGAACAGCGCGCAACGCACCTGCGCGCCACTGTCCTTGAGCGTGAAGTAGATGTGCCCGGACGCCGGTCGGGCGAGGTTGGAGATTTCGCCTTCGACCCAGATGTTGCTGAACACGTCTTCGAGCAACACCCGCGCGCGGCCGTTGAGCTGGCTGACGGTCAGGACTTCACGGTCCAGGCCAAGTCTTGCAAAAGGATCTTTAATCATGGGGCGCAGTTTAAAGGCATTGTCCCGCTCATTGCACGATCCCCGTAGGAGCTGTCGAGTGAAACGAGGCTGCGATCTTTTGATCTGGTTTTTAAGATCAAGGTCAAAAGATCGCAGCCTTCGGCAGCTCCTACAGGGGAGTGGTGAAGGTCTGGAGGAAGTGGTGGATCAGGGGGCTGGGGTTCTGGCGGTAGGCGAGGGCGACGGTGCTTTGGCAGTCGGGATCGCTCAGCGGCAGAAATTGTACGCCGCTCGGTGCAATGTCTTGCATTGATTCCGGCAGCAGGGCAATGCCGAATCCGCCCTGAATCAATTGTAACTGTGTGGTCTTGCGCGACATCACCCGCGCCGCTTTCGGGAAGAAACCCTGGCGCATGCACAGATCGGCGCACAAATAGCTCAGGCCGCCGCGCTGTGGATGGGGAATGGAGATGAAGGCTTCGTCCTTGAGCTGCGCCAGTTCCACCGTATCCAAGGAGGCCAATCGATGGTCCGCCGGCACGGCCAGCAACAGGCGTTCACTAAACAGCGGCACGATCTGAATGCCTTCGCGCTGACGCAGCACTGGCAGGCGCAGCAAACCGACATCGAGGCGACCTTCGGCCAGTTCCTCCAATTGCGCCTCGGAAGACAGCTTGCCGATATCCAGCGACACGCCCGGTTGTTGCTGTAGATAAGCGCCGATATCGCTGAGCAAACGCCCACTGATCGGCACGGTGCTGGAATGGCTCAAACGCAGGGTGCCGAGTTGCCCGTTACCGACTTCGGTGGCCATGACGCTGGCCTTGTTCAGTTCGATCAGCAGATTACGCGCTCGCGGCAAAAACGCTTCGCCCGCCGCCGTGAGTCGCGGCTGACGTGCTGTGCGCTCGAACAGCGGCGTTTGCAGGTGCGTTTCCATGGCCTTGATCTGCCGGCTAAGCGCCGATTGGGCAATGAACAAGCGCTCCGCCGCCGCACTGAAACTGCCGCATTCAGCGATTTCAACGAAGTAACGCAATTGTCGGGTGGAAAGCATCAGGTATGCCTTTTCGAGATGACTTGGCGACTTTGAAGATATTAGTCGCAAGCGTTGGCGCTGGCTAAAGTCATCTCAGGCTTATTAAGGAAGCGCATCAATGAGCGTGGCGGGTTTGTTGAGTGAGTGGTCGTGGGGCGCGCAAGGCTGGGTGATCATCGGCTTGGGCGTCGTGCTGGCTTATATCGTCTTCGGTATCGCAGGGTTCGGCACGGCGTTGGTGGCGGGGCCGATTCTGATTCTGTTCATGCCGTTGTCGAAGATCGTGCCGCTGCTGGTGTTGCTGGATTTCGTCGCGGCGTTCGGCAATCTGCTGCCGTCGCGGCGCGATGTCGCTAAGCCGGAGTTGTTGCGGTTGCTGCCGTGTATGGCGGTCGGTTGTACGTTGGGGGTGATTTTCCTGCTCAACCTCAAGTCCGACCTGCTGTTGCTGTTGATGGGGCTGTTTATCAGCGCTTACGCGATTTACAGCCTGTGGGTGAAAGCGCGGCCGACGCAATTGTCGGCCGGTTGGGCAGTGCCGATGGGCACGGTGGGTGGGTTATTTGGTGCGCTGTTTGGCAGCGGCGGCTTTTTATATGCGATTTATTTGAACAGCCGATTGCCGAAGGAAGCGGCGCGGGCCACGCAAAGTGCGCTGATCAGTTGCAGCACGGTGGTGCGTTTGAGCCTGTTTGCCATCGCCGGAGTGTATGCCGAGCTACCCTTGTTGATGTTGGCGCTGTGTCTGTTGCCGGCCATGGCGTTGGGGTTGTGGGTCGGGCGGCGGTTGACCATGAGGTTGTCGCGCGAGGCGTTTGTGCGATTGGTGACGTGGCTGGTGCTGGCGAGCGGGGTGGCGTTGATCGGGCGCTATCTCAGCACTTGACCGGATTTTGTCAGGGATTAAGCTGCCGGCCGCACTGACGCCATCGCGGGCAAGCCTTGCTCCTACAAGGTTCACATGAGCTTGTAGGAGCAAGGCTGGCCCGCGATGGCGGCGGAGCGAGCATCGCAGAAATCCCATTTGACGTCGCAGGCTGCACCATGAATTCGCAAAGCATCATCGTCCCGAAAATCTCCACCCTGCCGGTGCACGAACCCCGGGCCCGGGCGATCGTGCGCTGGCTGGTGCGCAAAAACATCGTCAAGGAAGAGCTGAGCACCTGCGGCCGCACTGGCAATCGCATGGCTTACGCGATTGCCGATGGCGCGCGGGCCGTGGTGCTGCACCCGCAGGCGTTGCCGTTCGGCGAGCCCATCAACGGTCTGGAAATCGTCACCAAACGCTGCATCTATACCCCGGCCAAAGGGTTTCTCGGAGAAGCCGGTTGTGCCGAATGCCGTCGCGAGATCGGCGAGGCACTGTTCGAAAGCCTGGAAGACTGGATGCCTGGGCGCACCGATAACTTCACTTGCCCGGAATGCGGGCACGAAGACGACATCAACGGCTTCCTGTACCTGCAAGAGTGCGGGTTCTCCAACCTCGGCTTCATCTTCAACAACTGGCTGGAAGCGGGTTTCAAACAGAGCTTCCTCGACGAGTTCGCCGACTGGCTCGATCTCCCCGTCAGTTGGGTAAAAGTAGAACTCTGACCCTCAAATATTCCCTGTAGGAGCTGCCGAAGGTTGCGATCTTTTGATCTGGTTATTAACAGACAACGTCAAAAGATCGCAGCCTCCGGCAGCTCCTACAAAAAACAGGGTTTTCCGTATATCAATTAGACTGAGTTTTACGTTGATCCGAAGGGGGTGTCTGACTATAATGGCGCGCTTCCATTTTCCCGCTCGGGAGCCCCCGCGATGCTGCGTATCAGCCAAGAAGCTCTGACATTCGACGACATTCTCCTAGTGCCTGGTTATTCCGAGGTGCTTCCTAACGAAGTCAGTCTCAAGACCCGCCTAACCCGTGGCATCGAGCTGAATATTCCTCTGGTTTCTGCTGCAATGGACACCGTTACTGAAGCCCGTCTGGCAATTGCCATGGCTCAGGAAGGTGGCATCGGCATTATCCACAAGAACATGACCATCGAGCAGCAAGCTGCCGAAGTTCGCAAGGTCAAGCGTTACGAAGCCGGTGTAGTCAAGGATCCGATCACCATCGAGGCTGATGCCACGGTGCGTGAACTGTTCGAACTGACCCGTCTGCACAACATTTCCGGCGTTCCGGTACTGCACGATGGCGACCTGGTCGGCATCGTCACTTCCCGTGACGTGCGTTTCGAAAACCGTCTGGAAGCCACCGTCCGTGAAGTGATGACGCCTAAAGAGCGTCTGGTCACGGTCAAGGAAGGCGCCGACAAGAACGACGTTCGCGAGTTGCTGCACAAAAACCGCATCGAACGCGTTCTGATCGTTGACGACAAATTTGCCCTCAAAGGCATGATGACCGTTAACGACATCGAAAAAGCCAAAGCCTACCCGCTGGCCAGCAAGGACGATCAAGGTCGTCTGCGCGTTGGCGCTGCTGTCGGTACCGGTAAAGACACCGGTGACCGCGTCGCCGCTCTGGTCAATGCCGGTGTGGACGTGGTGGTAGTCGATACCGCTCACGGTCACTCCAAAGGCGTGATCGACCGCGTTCGCTGGGTTAAACAGAATTTCCCTGAAGTGCAGGTGATCGGCGGCAACATCGCCACCGGCGCCGCTGCCAAGGCTCTGGCCGAAGCAGGCGCTGACGCAGTCAAGGTCGGTATCGGCCCTGGCTCGATCTGCACCACCCGCATCGTCGCCGGTGTCGGCGTCCCGCAAATCAGTGCCATCGCCAACGTTGCTGCTGCCCTTGAAGGCACTGGCGTACCGTTGATCGCCGACGGCGGCATCCGTTTCTCCGGTGACCTGTCCAAGGCCATCGTTGCCGGTGCTTCCTGCGTGATGATGGGCTCGATGTTCGCCGGTACTGAAGAAGCGCCGGGCGAAATCGAACTGTTCCAGGGCCGTTCGTACAAGGCGTATCGCGGCATGGGTTCGCTGGGCGCCATGTCCCAGGCTCAAGGTTCTTCCGACCGTTACTTCCAGGATTCCTCGGCAGGCGCCGAGAAACTTGTTCCGGAAGGCATCGAAGGCCGTGTGCCGTACAAAGGCACCCTGAGCGCGATCATTCACCAGTTGATGGGCGGTCTGCGTTCCTCGATGGGCTACACCGGTAGCGCCAACATCGAAGAAATGCGCACCAAGCCTGAGTTCGTGCGGATCACCGGTGCTGGCATGGCCGAATCCCACGTGCACGACGTGCAGATCACCAAAGAAGCGCCAAACTACCGGGTCGGCTAACGCCGACAGCTATAAGCCACAAGCTATAAGCTGCAAGCGGTACTGCATTCATGCAGCTACCGCGCAGCTTCCGATAACTTGCAGCTTGCAGCTTGAAGCTTGCAACTGCTTTTCAGAGCTCTACCATGGCCCTCGATATTCACGCTCACCGCATCCTGATCCTCGACTTCGGTTCGCAATACACCCAACTGATCGCCCGCCGCGTGCGCGAGATCGGTGTGTACTGCGAACTGCACCCGTTCGACATGGACGAAGATGCGATCCGCGAATTCGCTCCTAAAGGCGTCATCCTCGCCGGTGGCCCCGAGTCCGTACACGTCGCCGACAGCCCGCGCTGCCCACAGGCAGTGTTCGATCTGGGCGTACCGGTTTTCGGTATCTGCTACGGCATGCAAACCATGGCCGAGCAACTGGGCGGCAAGGTTGAAGGTTCCGAGCTGCGTGAGTTCGGTTACGCCCGCGTTGATGTAGTCGGCAAGAGCCGCCTGCTCGACGGCATCGAAGACCACATCGACGCTGATGGCCTGTTCGGCCTCGACGTCTGGATGAGCCACGGTGACAAGGTCACCAAGATGCCGGAAGACTTCCACGTTCTCGCCAGCACCCCGAGCTGCCCGATCGCCGGTATGTTCAACGACGACCGTGGCTACTACGGCGTGCAGTTCCACCCGGAAGTGACCCACACCAAACAGGGCGGTCGCATCCTGTCACGCTTCGTTCTCGACATCTGCGGCTGTGAAGCCCTGTGGACGCCGTCGAAGATCGCTGAAGACGCCATCGCCAACATCCGCGCACAAGTCGGCACCGACAACGTGCTGCTGGGTCTGTCCGGCGGCGTTGACTCCTCGGTGGTTGCCGCGCTGCTGCACAAAGCCATCGGCGACCAACTGACCTGCGTCTTCGTCGACAACGGCCTGCTGCGTCTGCACGAAGGCGAGCAAGTGATGGCCATGTTCGCCGAGAACATGGGCGTCAAGGTGATCCGCGCCAACGCTGAAGAGCAGTTCCTGAACAACCTGGCCGGCGAAGCCGATCCAGAGAAGAAGCGCAAAATCATCGGTCGCACCTTCATCGACGTATTCGATGCCCAGTCGAACAAACTGGACAACATCAAGTACCTCGCTCAGGGCACCATCTACCCGGACGTGATCGAGTCGGCTGGCGCGAAAAGCGGCAAGGCCCACGTGATCAAATCGCACCACAACGTGGGCGGCCTGCCGGAAGAGATGAACCTGAAACTGGTCGAGCCACTGCGCGAACTGTTCAAGGACGAAGTCCGTCGTCTGGGCCTGGAACTCGGCCTGCCGTACGACATGGTCTACCGTCACCCATTCCCGGGCCCGGGCCTGGGCGTACGCATCCTCGGTGAAGTGAAAAAGGAATACGCCGACCTGCTGCGTCGTGCCGACCACATCTTCATCGAAGAACTGCGCAAAGCCGACTGGTACCACAAAGTCAGCCAGGCCTTTGTCGTGTTCCAGCCAGTGAAATCGGTTGGCGTGGTTGGTGATGGCCGTCGTTACGCCTGGGTCGTTGCCCTGCGCGCCGTAGAAACCATCGACTTCATGACCGCGCGTTGGGCGCACCTGCCTTACGAACTGCTGGAAACCGTCTCCGGCCGCATCATCAATGAAATCGAAGGCATTTCGCGCGTTACTTATGACGTGTCGAGCAAACCGCCTGCGACGATTGAGTGGGAATGATTGGGCGTCCGGCATTGTCCGGCACCACCTAGCAAGAAATGCCCTGAAGCCCGCGTAATTGCGGGCTTTTGGCTTTTTGGGTCTGGCACTTTCCGGCAGCTTTGTGCATCGCCAAGCACCGTGTTTATGTGGCATGGTACGGGGTATTGACTGAGCCAAATGCCATGCTCGGCGTTCGATACCATGTCATCTCTGTTGAAGAGAGCATGGTATCAAATCCCCTTTTTCGTCCGAATTCATTGGGTTTTCCTGCGATTTTGGGTGCGCTTCTGAGCATGGTATTTTTTGAACGGAATCCGAGAGTCCCATGCTGACCGATACCAAGCTGCGTAATCTCAAACCGAAAGAAAAACTCTACAAGGTGAATGACCGAGACGGGCTCTATGTGGCTGTCACGGCGGCGGGGTCAATCTCGTTTCGCTACAACTACTCCATCAACGGCCGACAAGAAACGATCACGTTTGGCCGTTATGGCGTAGGCGGCATCACGCTTGCAGAAGCGCGAGAGCGGCTTGGTGAGGCCAAAAAGATGGTTGCGGCTGGCAAATCACCTGCTAAGGAGAAAGCCCGTGACAAGGCCCGTAGCAAGGGCGCGGAGACATTTGATGCTTGGGCAGAGAAATGGCTACGCGGTTACCAGATGGCCGACTCGACCCGTGACATGCGCCGCTCTGTTTACGAGCGTGAGCTGAAACCTAAGCTCGGCAATCAGAAACTGGTAGAGATTAACCACGAGGACCTGCGAGCGCTGACCGATGCAATCGTGGAGCGAGGTGCTCCGGCCACGGCGGTGCACTCTCGTGAGATCGTAATGCAGGTGTTCCGATGGGCGATTGAGCGTGGCCAGAAGGTCGAGAACCCGGCCGATCTGGTGCGCCCTGCAAGCATCGCTAAATTTGAGCCCCGTGACCGCGCTTTGGGCCCTGACGAAATCGCGTTGATGTACCAATACATGGACCGCATCGGCACCGCCTCCTCTGTGAGAGCTGCGGCTAAGCTGCTGTTGCTCACCATGGTGCGCAAAAGTGAGCTGACCAACGCCACCTGGGACGAGATCAATTTTAGCGAAGCTCTGTGGACCATTCCGAAAGAGCGGATGAAGCGGCGCAACCCCCATTTGGTGTACTTATCTAGACAGGCGCTGGATTTCTTCATTGCATTGAAGACCTTTGCTAGTGGCTCGGATTACGTCTTGCCCTCACGCTACGATTCTGACTTGCCAATGAGCACCGCAACGATCAATCAGGTGCTGACGCTGACCTATCGGCTTGCGCAGAAAGAAGGGAAGCCACTGAGTAAGTTCGGACCACATGACCTGAGACGGACAGCAAGCACGTTGCTGCACGAAGCAGGTTACAACTCAGACTGGATTGAGAAGTGCCTTGCACACGAGCAGAAGGGCGTGCGGGCCGTCTACAACAAGGCTGAATACCGGGATCAGCGCCGGGCAATGCTTCAGGACTGGGCAGATATGATTGATGAATGGACGTGCAAAAAACACGTCCAGAGAGCTGATTTTGGTCTTCGTGATGCTTTAAGCACACAGTGATCCATCTGCTTTTGTAGCGAAAAGCCCACATCTGTGGGTTTTTTTCTGTCCGCAAATTACCCGTTTGTGGGACACATTTTATTGTTGAAATGTCGGAGGAAAAAATTCCTGTAAAAACAAACGTCTGGATATATTTTACTGTCCGGAAATTAGACGTTTTACGGTAGCTAAGTAACTGATATTAAAGATAAAAATGACTAATTTTTTGCTGGAAAGCTCTGGAATTGTGGGGCAATAATCGAACCTCTATATGCGACAAAACGAGGAGTTCGGTGTGGAGAAAGAATCGAGAAAAGGGAACAAGGTCCTCATCAGCAAGAAGCAACTGCTGGCAATAATTCCGCTGTGCGAGCGCACGATTTACAACTTTGAGAAACTAGGGAAATTCCCGCGACGCATCGCTCTTAGCAGTCGTAAAGTCGTGTGGGATTTGGCCGAAATTGAGGCATGGATCGATACCTGTAAGGAATCCGGCCCAGCACCCCGCCCCGGAATGGGGGCCTGAACTGTGGCGATTGACCTACGAAAAGCTTTCGAGAATAAGCCGCCACCGCTGGATTATGTTTTGCCTAGCATGGTGAGCGGTACGGTCGGGGCGCTGGTGTCGCCCGGCGGTGTCGGCAAATCCATGCTGGCCTTGCAAATAGCCGCACAGATCGCCGGTGGCCCTGATCTCTTGGGATTGGGCGAGCTACCCACTGGTCCGGTGATCTATCTGCCTGCCGAAGATCCTACCGCCGCTATCCATCATCGGTTGCATGCTCTAGGGGCGTATCTCAGTGAGGAGCAGCACCAAGCGGTTGCCGCTGGCCTGGTCATCCAGCCGCTGATCGGCAGCCAGCCCAACATCATGAAGCCTAACTGGTTCGACTGGCTCAGGCGAGCTGGTGAGGGCCGTCGCCTGATGGTGCTCGACACCTTGCGCCGGTTCCACATCGAGGAAGAGAATTCCAGCGGCCCGATGGCTCAGGTCATCGGCCGCATGGAGGCTATCGCCGCCGAGACCGGTTGCTCAATCGTGTTTCTGCACCACACCAGTAAGGGCGCGGCCATGATGGGCGCAGGCGACCAGCAGCAGGCCAGTCGTGGGTCGTCCGTGTTGGTCGATAACATCCGGTGGCAATCGTATCTGTCCGGCATGACGCAGAGCGAGTCTGAGGAGTGGGGAGTCGAGGACAGTCAGCGTGGGTATTTTGTCCGCTATGGTGTCAGCAAAGCCAACTACGGCACACCCTTTCAGGAGCGTTGGTTCCGTCGGAATGAGGGCGGTGTACTGAAGCCCGCCGTGCTGGAGAAACAGCCCAAGGCCAAGAGGGCGCGACTTGTCGCAGCGACATATTAAACCAGCCTACGCCCTACTTGACCCCGCCCACGTCTTTGACGGGCTGTTCGTGCCTACCAAGGGTAAAAAACGAGGACGCTTGCTCGTCGAGCCGCGCCGCTTCGGTAAGCTAGAAATCGGATTTCAGGGGTTTGAGCAACTTGGAGCCGATGATCAGTCAATTCTGTACGCCCTGACGGCTCAGCTTGGTATTGCAAAGCTTGTGATCGAAAGCACCTCAGCCGGGCCAATCAATAAGCAGCTACGCCTTGCGTTGGAGTTTAATCAAGATGACGGCGCTCCGTTGGCGAGCAAACGCACCAGCCTGCGAAGTCTACTTATTGACGCTGGATATCAAGACCCTGAGAGTGGGCGGGCATTGAAGGCGGCAAAAGAGAGCTTGAATCGTCTGGCCAATACACAGATTCGAGAGATTAACCGCCAAACGGGATGGGATCGGCGTTGCAACCTCATCTCGGTCAGCTTTAACCATAAAACCGGTGAAATCCATATCGCAGCAAACCCGCGTTTAACGGATGCAGTTTTTCATGGACAGTACGTCAAAGTCTCACTGTTCGAGCGCAACGAGCTGGAGACAGGAGTGGCGAAAATTCTACATGCTTGGCTGTGCTCGAATATCCGGCTAGGTCGGGCGTTGGGTAACGGAAATGGGGCACACCTCGATACCATTGCACCGCATGTTTGGGGCGGTGCGGCTTGGGCTCTATTCGGCGCCTCAGACCGTAGCAAGAAGCGCTACCAGTTACGGGCGGCATTGCACGAAATTGCAGACCAAACCCGGAGCTTGCATGGCGGCTATGGCTGGTCCATCGACCAGATGAGCAGTGGACTAGTGCTGGTCAGCCGCCCAAAAAGTATGCCACTAATCGAACAGTATTCAGGTTGTGAGACGCCCAGCGAGTATCACGACTTAACTCAAGCCCCGGCGTAGGTGGCAACATCCCCCGGCCTAAGTGGAAACTACCACCGGCCTAGGTGGAAATAAATCACGTGGCAAATACGGGCGCAAAATCGCGCTCCATCTGGCTTCCAGCCTTTTCGCGAAATTCCGCTCTAAGAAGTCCTAAGAGACTTCTACTCTGCGCGCAAAGCGCTGCGCCTCGAGGCGCAGCTCATTACTTACAACTCTTGATCGGTCTACAGCCTTTGGACACCAAAAGGAAAGGCCGTGGGCTGGACTGTTCAAGGCGCTTACCAAGAGACCGGAGGAGCCATCAACGGCACTTTCAAGGGCTTGGTGCACGCTAGGGGTTCTTAGACCCCGGAAATTGCCCAAAATGGATAATTGCGCAGATCTGCCCACGCGTTGGCATTCGACCTGACCAATCATTTGCATCGGATGTGACCATCACGCTGCGCGGCCATGATCGGCAAAGAACAACCCTAAGCTGACAGTGGCGACGCGCAGAGATCGGCCATAGGCCGACGATGGACATGATTCCTATGGTTCCGTAATGTACCTAAAGGTCATGTCGCTTTTCATGATCGCCAATGTCGCGCTTCTAGCTCGACCCTCAGCCCGACCGAGGAGTTACCTATGAAAATGGACCGTTATCCGACATCAATGTCGTCCAATAATAGTTAGAAGCCCTTAACGACATGAACCTGGCCGAATTATCAATATCTGAGTTGCTCAAGCTGCACTCTGCCGCAATTGATGAGCTTAAAAATCGTGGCGTACTTAGAACAAAAAATAACCCTGTCGGGGATTATGCCGAATGGTTGGTTTCATCGGCCTTCAACCTAACCCTTGCAAATAATTCAGCCGCAGGCCACGACGCCGAATCCAGAGACGGGAAAAAGATTCAAATCAAAGCGCGTCGCATAACCGAAAATAACCGTTCAAAGCAGCTAGGTGTCATTCGAAACTTAGAAAAAAATGACTTTGATGAACTCATAGCTGTAATTTTCAATGAGTCATATGAAATCATTGAAGCGTATTCAATTCCACACTCTGCAATCACAAAGTACAGCGCGCATAGAGTACATGTTAACGGCCATATTTTGCACCTGCGCGGAGCCTTGCTGCTAGACAACAGCGTTCTGGACATTAGCGACAAGTTAAAGGTTTCTAACAATGTGTTAAGATCACTCGTTTCACTCTCTGGGACCGGTGAAGCCGGCCCATTAGCTAATCGTTAACATCAGGCCATAAAATGGAATTAACTGACCCAAAAGTTCAATCGGCACTGATCGCAGCAGCCGTTACAATAGCCACACTTATCTTGCGCGCCATAACGAGTTCAATCTGGGAGCGTTATTTCCATAAATTCAAACTTGAAAGTGATTACAAATATGATCAGCGAAAAAAAGTTAGAGAGGCAATTTCAAAGTACAAAGTACCACTGCTGAATTCAGCTGAGTCGCTTAATCATCGGCTATGGAATTTCTCTAAGAATGCACCAGAAGCATGGCACATTCAAAGAGATGGGGAGCACATCTCAGATAAGTACTACTTATTGTCATTTTGTTATAGGTTTTTACTGTTTTTTTCGCTTTGCCGCAAAATTGACCTGGAGCTTGTATATCTTGATAGCACAGTCAGTACTGAGAAAGACCTCGATTTTTTAAAATATCTAAAACTCTTCCCGCAAATATTTAGCGATACGGAAATTTTTAAAGGTACAGGCTACAATCAGTCAGTAGCCACTGATCATTTCTTTAGCGACGAATTTCGAGAATTTGTCAGAGAAATGAGCAGCGATGACAAAATTCTGAGTTATTCTGAGTTCAAGAAAAAAATCGAAGAAAAAGAGTTCATACACTTAATCACTTATTTTTCAGGTGTCTCAGTCGACTACAGCTGCCTTCGCTGGCAAGTACTAAACAGCTTTCACATCATACTCATGGCATTCCTAAATGACTATGGATATGACTTTCAAAAAACATCAAAAGAAAAAATTTCAGGATTGGCCAAAAGCCTACCCCCAAATAACCTAATTAAAAACGCTTATATATTTATCGAGCGAGCATGCCTCAACAATAACAAAGAAGTCCGTAACGCTATGTCCGCGTTGACTGATGTCTAGTAATCGGTTCAAGCCGTTCGCTTCGTTCACTGGGCCGCGTTAAAGTCCGCCCCTAAACATGCGTTAGGTCACAGGAATAAATGTGCGCGAAGTACTAAAGATCGATTCCATTGGTGCTCTGAAAAGCCCTGTTCTTTGCGAGCGAGCCGAGCGAGCTCATGGAGGCAGGTCGCAAGAATTTGTCATGGTGGTAAATATGCATGAAGCGGGCCTGCTGTCATACGACGATTGGAGCCACCAAGCTGTCGGCTTCATTTCTGAAATTTTTGTTCTTCCAGAATTTAGGCAGCAAGGTATTGGAGCATTACTACTTTCATACGCCGAGAACCACGCTCTTCAGCTTCGCTGTACACATATCCGGCTGAAGCCATACCCCTTAGATCAAGAAACAGATTCAGAGCGTTTGGTAGCTTGGTATACAAAAAATGATTATTTTCAAAAACCTGATGAACCAGAAATAATGGAAAAAGCCCTAACTACGATGCAGGCCTAAAAAATGTTTAAAATCGTTCGCTTCTCTCAGTGGTGCAGGCTAAAGCCCACCCGTTAGGCAAGCGTTAACCAGCGTACGCAGTTGGCCGTTCACTTCCGGTCATATTTGCTAACGAGGCGGGTCAAATCCGGTGCAAATGTTTGTTTAGGTCGAATGCAAACGGGTGGTCAAGTCAGTGCGATTACCCAACAAAGGGAAGGGTAGTGGGGAAGGACATCCTCAGCACGAGCAATAGTGCCGCAGAAGACGCCAAAAGTTTTCTAAAGTGTTGGCAATGCCCAAGGCGCTCATCGACTCGCTAATTGCTCAAGGCGCAGGACAGTGTCCCGCAAAGTACCGTCACAAACAGTTAGGCTTCTCGATGACAGAAAGACAGATCAGGATGCCTTTCCTTTTGGTGCTATCAATCGGTAGGAATCAAATGGGACTGTAATCAATGCGACTTTATGCGAATCAATGCGAATCAATGCGAATCAATGCGATTTTATGCGATTCGGCACCAATCAATTGGTATCTATAATTTCGTTGCATAAAATCGCGTAGAACTGGACGGCAAGATGTGTGTTGTACGGGTGCGGACTTTGTCCATCCCCTCCCAACTCCCCCCGTATTCGCCTGCGGCTCAATGGTGTCTCTTGCTCTGCGAGGCATACAGTCGCTACCGCGACGAGATAGAAGCGGCACCAAAGGAGGAAGCATGACCGGCGAACAGACAAGCAGGCCCAAAGCCCGTAGACGCGGCAAGCCGATAGAAGTTTGGGTGAACGATGAGGAAAAAGAACTGATAACGGCGCGCGCGGCCGAAGCCGGGTTGTCCCGGTCTGGATACCTACGCGCTGTCGGATTGCACTACCCGATACGGTCGGTTGTAGACCTGGCCGTAGTATCGGACTTAGCTAAGGTGAACGGCGACCTTGGGAGAGTCGCCGGCCTGCTAAAACTGTGGCTTACAGCAAAGCGAGACCAAGGTGCAGCAGCGATTGAGGTTGATGCAATTATGACCGAGTTTCGGCGTTTACAGGTGGAAATGCTCGGGAAAATGAGTTCAATTATTAGGGCCAAATAAGGAGAAATACAGAGCTCCTCATTGAAAACTAAAGTCAAGTTTTCCAGCTAAGCGGCCCTATATTATTTATGTGTTCTTAACATACCTTAAGCTAAATGAGTTGCATATTTATTGTGTGGAATTTGATCAGATTTTGAAGAATTTGTCTGTTTCTGAAAGCTCTAGAATTATCGAACGTTTTTTAAACCCGTCAAATCTTGAGTCCGAAATTTTGTCGCTTAGCACTGATACTATATACTGGCCATCGACGTTGTTAGCGGCTTGGAAGATATCAAATATTTGATTGATATCGACGTCCTCAATGCTATCGTGAATAACGAAGGTAGGGCGCTTAAGCTTGGTCTCATTGACAAAGTCAATATATGCCAAATCGAAAGCACTTAGCTCACCTTTCTTTTTCCCACCAGTTGAATTCGGCGTTACACATATTACATCGAATCCGCATTTTTCCTTTTCTACGTCGAAGCTGAGATCAAAAATGTATCTTTCGTCGTAGAATAGTTTGCTGAGGTCGCCAAAATGCCTGTTGAAGTTTTCGACATTTTGTTCAAGGGATGTGATGTTGTTTTGGATTTCCTTCACAATCAGATCCTTGCTGTCTTCAAGTGCTTCTATCGCTTCTTTTGTATCCTCAATTTTTTGTAGAAGTGTCTTCGTACTTGCAATTTCCTCTCTAATTGTTGAGAGGGCGTTATACATTTGGCCGATTGACTTTAAGGTGTCGGGTTCGTTAATGTTCCGAAATACGTTTGATTCCATCTCCTGTAAACTATTTATCAGAGAACGAATGTGCGTCGATCTCTCCTCGGCTGTTGTTAGTTCTTTTTGAATTAGCTTTATTTTGTTTGAGAGGATTTTGTTGTGAAAGATTACGAGCTCTTCATAGGATCGGCTTAAGCTGCTGCTTATAGATACACCTGCCTCGGCGTAAATTTCGGATAGCTCTTTTCCGTTGACGCTGGACGCGCCACTATGGAGTTTCTCAACCGATTTTTTAAAGTGGGTAATTTTTGACTCTGTTTCAGAGTAGTTGATGGTGAGGTCTGCTATTTCACCTTGAATTCTCACCAGCTCTTTGACGCTTGATTCCTGAGTGTCTTTAAAATCGAATTTAGATATTCTAGATCTCAAATCCTCCTCCTCTGTTTCGAGGGGCTTTATCATTTTCAGTAGCGCGCTTTCCCGATGGGGATTTCTATAAGCGGCCAGATGTTTTTTCTTTAGTGAGATTTTATTGTTAAATTCAGCTTTTTCCTTTAGTAAGCTTAAGCCATGAAATCCAAAGAGAAAAAGATAAACTTGATCGTAAATATCTGGCTTGGTGTTCACATGCAAAAAACGCGCGGTATTTTGCATTTTTTCATTAGTGTTTCGGATGAATTTATGGCTCAAGTTTCTGATGGAAGGTTTGTCTTCGCGCTGTCCAAATATCTGTTGCGCAATCAGATCCTGGTACTTTAGCTTTGATGTTGCCTCGTTGTTCGAGAAAAACGCATATTCCTTAGGGTTTCTAGTTAAGTTTCTTCCTATAGAGTGCTTCTTGCCGTCAAATCCCTGAAAATCAAGCTCTACAAGTATGTTGTTGGAGTCGATGAAGTTAGCAACCTCTGGGATGATTTTTTTGAACTCAGAGTCCGTGTAAATGTCCTCCCCAGAAGACATAAATATGTAGTCTAAAAGCCTTGAAAGAGTAGATTTTCCAACGCTATTTCCACTTTTGGCATTGGCGGAGTCAACGTTTACGATTAGATTTAGACCCTTTTTAAAGGGGACTTCTCTAAGAAGTTGACTGTTTTTGAATACTCGCAGACTATGCAATTGCATTTTCAATGCATCCATTCGAATTCAAGTTTATAGCTCCAATAATGTATAGCCAGTCAAGTGCGTAGGCGAATACTTCGTAAGAAATATCAAGCTTTAACTTGATTTTTTCGTAAAGGTTTTCGATATTTATATCTATGAAGGCACTGAGTGTTAATTCATTTAATATGGTCGCACCGATATATACGGGATTTAAAATTGGGTCCGAATCAATTGTGATCATTTGGGTTTTCTAGCACAATGCATTCAATTATGGAGTAGCTAGTTATCAATACTACACCGAATTCTATGTCTTCATCAAAGTAACCGCTTTGTAGGTCTGATGAGGATCGGACAAAATCACCCGTTAAGGTAAGAACTTTAGCGACGACATTATCTGAGTGTGTTTTTAGCTTTTGAAGGTCATCTGGAAAATTTGAAATTCCGAATTGAGCCAATGCTTGCCAATAAAATAGTTTCATTTGGCGCTTTAGCTTGGTGCTTCCGCTGTTTACCATCTTGTTAAGTTGTGTGACTGAGCTATCTACTAGGAGGGCGTTCTCTACATATTGCTGGATTATCCAGCGATGAGTAGTGAGGTCATTAAACTGTATTTTTTTCTCTATTTCGGCAGGCTCTCTGGTAAGGTCAACTAAGGCAGGCTCTGCCGTCGCGATAATTTCAATCAGTTTACCTAGCACGCTGGAACGAGCTACCCGGCGGTCCGTTTCAATGTGAACTGGCCCGTTATTGTCTTTAAATAATACACCCTGGCCCATATTATCCTCTATTGTCGATGCTGACAGGGCCAGAGTTTTGCTGGAAATACTGTGATTTATCTCCTTGTGTGACGTTCATATTTTCAATTTTTTGCTTTAGGCTAACGTTCTCTTGAGTAATTCTTGCTAATTTGGTTTCAACTTCTTTTACCTGCTTTTTCGCTTTTGCTTTTCCGAACGTCTGCGCTAAGGCAATCAGTCCCGATACGACCCCTATTGCATAACCAACGAATCCTACGACGGGATCGGCTAAGAAAACCTTCAAGTATTCCATTTATGATGTTGCTCCTTTCAGATGTGAACAAATAATCAGCATTTTAGAGTATGACGCCCGTTTATCTGTCCTCAATCGCGGTGAGGTTGCCTAAAGGCAGAGTGCCATCTCTTTGTGCGAAAGTAGTTCAATTTCTGGGGCTATGGCAACCATGGTGTGGGGATCAGGTAGATTTTGCTTTCAGCCACTGGTGGGCGTGAATGGCAGAGACAGGGCATCACCAGCTCCCCCGAAGTAGCAACCGTCTCAAGCACCCTAGCTGTTTTCACTTCCCCCTATTGGTAGACTCCGTACTTTTTGGCGCTCACAAAGCGCTGCCGTCTAAAAGGGAAATCACATGTCGGCTCTAACAGCCTTGCTCGAGGCGTATCGCGCTGTGTCTGTCTCCGAGCGTGAGAAGGGTACGTATTTTGAGGAGCTGATCTGCGTCTACCTACGCAACGAAGCGACCTACAGCGATCTATACGATAGAGTCTGGACTTATGCCGAGTGGGCTAAAGAGCAGGGCTTGAGCGGCAAGGATGCGGGCATTGATCTGGTCGCACGCACCCAGGGCACTGGCGAGTACCACGCCATCCAATGCAAGCTGTACGCCGAGGACTACAAAGTCCAAAAAAAGGACATCGATAGTTTCTTCACCGCCTCAGGCAAAGCCCAGTTCTCGCACCGCGTCATTGTCACCACCACCAATAACTGGAGCGAGCACGCCGAGGACGCCTTGCAGGGCCAGCAGCCTCCGGTCAGCAAGATCGATCTGCAAGCCCTGGAAGACAGCCAGATCGACTGGGTTAAGTACCAGTCCAGCAAAGCGGTCACGCTCAAAACCAAGAAGCAGCTGCGCGAGCACCAACAGACGGCATTGAACGCAGTGGAGGCTGGCCTCAAGGACGTGGAGCGCGGCAAGTTGATTATGGCTTGTGGCACCGGCAAAACGTTCACGAGCTTGAAGATCGCTGAGCGTCTGGCCGGCAAAGGCAAGCGTGTGCTGTTTTTGGTGCCTAGCTTGTCGCTGCTATCTCAGACTCTCACTGAGTGGACGCAGGAAACTGGAACCCCGCTGCACAGCTTCGCAGTCTGCTCTGACAGTGACGTAGGGAAGAAGCGCAAGGCTGAGGACGACGCGGTTCAGGTATTCACACATGAGCTGCGTTACCCGGCGACGACCAAGGCTGATCGTCTGGCAGCGGAAATGCTCAAGCGTCACGACGCGGAGCATATGAGCGTTGTGTTCTCGACCTATCACTCTATCGACGTGATCAGCCGTGCCCAGCATGAGCATGGCTTGGCTGACTTCGATCTGGTGATCTGCGACGAAGCACACCGCACTACAGGCGCGACCTTCGGTGATGACGACGAAAGCAATTTCGTACGGATTCACGATGGTGCCGATATTCGCGCTGCCAAGCGCTTGTATATGACAGCCACGCCACGCATCTACGGTGACAGTGCCAAGGTTAAGGCAGAGTCCGGCGAAGTCACGCTTTGCTCGATGGATGACGAAGCCCTGTACGGCAAGGAGTTGTTCGTCATCAACTTCTCCGAGGCTGTCCAGCGTGGCCTGCTCACTGATTACAAGGTGCTGGTACTCACCGTCGAGGAGAGCACCATCAGTCGCCGCCTTCAGGACATGCTGAAGGACGAGAACAACCAGCTCAAAGTGGATGACGCGGCCAAGATCGTCGGCTGTTGGAAGGCATTGGCCAAGCAGGGGCTGCATGAGCAGCTAGTCGGTGATGATGAACCGATGAAGCGTGCTGTCGCGTTCTGCCAGGTCATTTCGCCCAATTACAAGGGCACCAAGCACAAGGTCAGTTCCGTCAACATTGCCGACATGTTCCAGTCGGTCGTGGAGGCTTATCAGGAGTCCGAGGAAATCGACGAGGCTGCGCGGCTGACCTGCGAGGCCGAGCACGTTGATGGCGGTATGAATGCCAGCCAGAAGGAAGCCAAGCTGAAGTGGCTGAAGGCTGAGGCGCCGGCCAATACCTGTCGTATCCTCAGCAACGTGCGCTGCTTGTCTGAGGGCGTGGATGTGCCAGCATTGGACGCTGTGCTGTTCCTCACCCCGCGTAACTCCCAGGTCGATGTGGTTCAGTCCGTTGGCCGCGTGATGCGTAACGCACCGGGCAAGAAGCGTGGCTATGTCGTGTTGCCGGTGGTTATCCCGGCTGGGATGGAACCTCACGAAGCGCTCAACGACAACCAGACCTACAAGGTGGTCTGGCAGGTACTCCAAGCGTTGCGCTCGCACGATGACAGCTTCGACGCCATGGTCAACAAGCTCGACCTGATTGGCTCAGACCCACGCAAAATGGAAGTCATCGCCATCACCGACAAGGCCGAGAAGAAGGCCAAGAAAGCCTCTGGCACCAGCAACGGCAAGGCTGGCAAAGGGCAGTACGGCATTGGCGAAAAGAGCGCTAAATACGATACCGAAGGTCAGATGACTCAGCAGGCTGAGCTGACCTATGAGGTCGGTGAAATCGAGAAGGCCATCTACGCCAAGATCGTCGACAAGTGCGGCAACCGCCACCACTGGGAAGACTGGGCCAACGACATTGCCAAGATCGCCCGCACCCACATCGACCGTATTCAGGGCATTCTGGAGAACCCGGAATACACCAACGAAAAAGCCACTTTCGAAGCCTTCGCCGCTGAGCTACGCGACGACCTCAACGACAGCATCACCGATGGTGAGATTGTCGAAATGCTCGCTCAGCATCTGGTAACCAAGCCAGTGTTTGATGCCCTTTTTGATGAGTACAGCTTTGCCAGCCACAACCCCATGTCCAAGGCCATGCAAGGCGTGCTGGACGCGCTTCATGAGCACCACCTGACCAAGGAAGCCGATACTCTGGAGAAGTTCTACTCCAGCGTGCGCCAACGCGCAGCGGGCATCGACAACGCCCAAGGCAAGCAGAAGATTATCGTTGAGCTGTACGACAAGTTCTTCCGTAACGCCTTCCCCAAGATGACCGAGCGCCTGGGTATCGTCTACACCCCGGTCGAAGTAGTGGACTTCATCCTCCACAGCGTCAATCACCTGCTGAAGCAGGAGTTCGGCCAGACCCTGGGCAGCAAGGGTGTCCACATCATCGACCCGTTCACGGGCACCGGCACCTTTATCACGCGCCTGATCCAGTCAGGCTTGATTAAGCCCGAAGAGTTGAGGCACAAGTACAAGAACGAAATCCACGCCAACGAGCTGGTGCTGCTGGCCTACTACATTGCCGCCATCAATATCGAAGCGGCTTACCACGGCGAAGTGATCGACGAGTACACACCGTTTGAAGGTATCTGCCTGACCGATACCTTCCAGATGTATGAAAAAGACGATCTCATCGATGCCCTGCTAGTGGACAACAGCGCCCGGCGAAAGCGCCAAAAGGCGTTGGATATTCGGGTGATTGTGGGGAACCCTCCTTATTCGGCAGGGCAGACCAGCGCCAACGACAATAACGCCAATGTTGAATATCCGGTGCTGGATGGGCGCATTCGCAACACCTATGCGGCTGGCTCCAAAGCGACACTCAAAAACGCCCTCTACGACAGCTATATCCGCGCCATCCGCTGGGCTAGTGACCGTATTGGTGATGCCGGCATTATCGGATTTGTTACCAATGCCGGCTGGGTAGAGGCCAACACTGCGGATGGCCTGCGCAAGTGCCTGGAGGATGAATTTTCCAGCCTCTATGTGTTCCATCTGCGCGGAAATCAGCGCACCAGCGGCGAAACCTCGCGTAAAGAAGGCGGCAAGATCTTTGGCAGCGGAAGCCGCTCCCCTATTGCCATCTCACTGCTGGTCAAGAATCCCAATGCGGAGGCTCACGGCAAGATTTATTTCCATGACATTGGTGACTATCTCAGTCGTGAGGAAAAACTGGAGAAGATCGCAGGCTTTAGCAGTGTTGCCGGTATCGAGCGGTGGCAGCAAATCACCCCGGATGAGCACGGAGATTGGCTCAACCAGCGCGATGATAGCTTCAACCAATTCATCGTTTTGGGCGACAAAAAGGGCGATGGCTTGGTGTTATTCGATAACTATTCGGGTGGTGTGAAGACCAATCGTGATGCATGGGCCTATAACTCCAGCCTCACCAAGCTGCAAACAAATATGAGCGGCATGATTGCCTTCTTCAACTCCGAGGTGGAGCGCTTTAACGCCGCTTACGCTGGGATGGATAACAAAGCCCGCGCTGAAAAGGTGGATAAATTTATAGACACAAACCCTACGCGTATCAGCTGGTCGGTTCACATCAAACAGGAGCTGACTAAGGGAAGAAAATTCGAGTTTGAAAGCGCTTCGGTGATGCCTTCGCTCTATCGCCCATTTGATAAGCAGTGGTTGTACTTCAACCGCACTTTCAACGAGAGGGTGCTGCAAATGCCACGCATCTTCCCTGATCAGCGAGTGGAGAATTTGGTAATTTGTGTGACTGGTTTAGGGGAAGCTGCGGGCTTCAGCAGCATGATTTCTAATGTGCTGCCGAATTTCCACTTCGTCGCTGGTTCGCAGTGCTTCCCTCTCTACCTTTACGACGAAGCCGCCCACGCTTCAAAAGACGACCTTTTTACTGAGCCAAGTGAGGGGGGACTGCGCCGCCGTGATGCCATCACCGATGCGGGCCTGGCCCACTTCCAGTCAGCCTACTCCGGCGAGCAGATCAGTAAGGAAGACCTGTTCTACTACGTCTACGGGATCCTACATTCATCGGACTACCGTGAGCGTTTTGCCGACAATCTCAGCAAGGAGCTGCCGCGTATTCCTGCTGTGAAAAAGGCTGCCGACTTCTGGGCCTTCAGCCAAGCGGGTCGCGCATTGGCCGCTCTTCACCTGAACTACGAAACCGTCGAACTCTATCCCCTGACCATCGAGGCCAAGGGCCCGCTGACCAATGCCGACTACCGTGTGGAGAAGATGAAGTTCGCCAAGAAGGGCGACAAGAGCACGGTCATCTACAACCAACGTATCACCCTCAAGGGTATCCCAGAGGCGGCTTGGGACTATGTGGTGAACGGTAAAGCTGCGCTGGACTGGGTGATGGAACGCCACGCAGTACGTACAGAGAAGGCGAGTGGAATCGTCAATGATGCGAATCACTGGGCTGTCGAGACTATGGGCAATCCTAAGTATCCGTTGGAGCTGTTCCAGCGAGTGGTGAGCGTGAGCCTCGAAACCCAGGATATCGTGAGCGGTTTACCGGCTCTCGATATCTGATTATTCGAGCGTGTGATGCTCCGAGGTGAATACAGAGGTAGCTATGAAAGATCGTAGTCACGATGAGGCAATGGCAGAGCTATTCCAAGCTGATCCGTCGTACGCGGCGGAGCTGCTGGCCGAGGTTGTGTGTGATGGGGATGCTGGTGAGTTGGCGATTCTGGAGCGGCAACTATCGGCCGCCTTTGCCATGAGAGAGACAAACCCTGCTTCTTGAGGGGATTTTGGTTCTGCATGGCATTTTTCATGGTCTTTCGATTCTTTAACCTCTGTATCCCAGGTTTTATAAGGATTTGAGTGGTTAATTGATAATAGAGTGGGAATAATCCCGGTCTGATTGATCGGTGTTAACCCCGAAAAGCCCCGTGAACGCGAGTTCACGGGGCTTTTTTACGTCAGCTGATTTTTATTGGTTTGAAACCCATGAGCCTTAAAGCTGCCGATAGCTCCACAAGGCTCGAATACCGTCGGCCACTGATGGGCCAGGTCGGGCGTTCAACGGTGTACAAGCCGCCCTTGTTGAGGATCGGCGTGCGAACGATGTTGCCATCGCTGCTGCGATGAATCAGCGTGGCGACGTCGTCGATGTTCATCACCGTGCAATCGCCGGGATTGATCAGTGTTTTTTCCAGTGAGTCTGCCAAGGCAACGCTGGCGGGGGTGTCGATTTGCAGGCGCAGGTCGCTTTTGACGGGCGATAACGGGCGGGCAAACTCGTCGGTCGGAATGCGCCCGGGATCCGGCTCTATGCCTCGGGCAGATCCTGCCGGGGTGCTTTCTATACGCAGGCCGATGCCGCCTTCCAGTTCGCTTAAACCCGGTACGCCTTCCCAGGCATTGGCATGGCTGTCGCCTACCAGCGCGATCCAGCGATGGGCGCCACGTGCGTTCTGATCCGCCGTGATCACCTCATGCGAAAAGTAATTCATCATCTTCTGGCGGAAAGTGCTTTTGTCGACACCGCTCATGCCGGTGCTTCTATAGCTGGCCAGGCAATCGATCGACTGGATACGGATATGGTTTTTTTGCGCCGCTTTGGCCAGTTCGAGGAAAGTGTACTGGCCGCTGGTGTCGGTTTTGAATCCCCCGTCCATGGTCTTCAGGTAGGTTTCCAGCGTCTCCGACATCTTCCCGGTGCGATTGAAAACATCCAGATCGGCTTGATGGAAGTCTGTCAGCACATGCTCCAGATACAGGGTTTTGACCTTCTGTTTACTGAGTGCCGCCATGTTGTCGATCAGAAACTGTTTGCTGCCGACACTGGAGTGATTTTCGCCAATGACCAGCCCGGACGCCGATTTATACAGCTTCTTGATGATCTCTTTCGGCGCGAGTTTCGCCGGCAATTCAGGGATTTCCGGGCGCGCTGGCAGCGTGTGGGACTCCAGAAAGGCATTGGCATCGCGGTATAGCGTCTGGCGTAACGCCTTGAACTCAGCGTGCGGATTACTCCCGTCCGTTTTCGGCAAGGTGGCCATGTAATCTTTGAGCTCGTATTTGGTACCCCGGCCTTGAGCGAGTTCGTTCAGCGCATCGCGTGAAGCGGGCGGAATGTCGTAGGCGGTCGGCGGACTGTCCACGTCCGGAAGCGGTGTGCGAGCGCGCTCCCATGGCCACAGCCCGATGCACTTGCCGCCGCCCATCAGGCCCGGACGATTGATCGGTTGCCATTCCCCAGCCTCATCCAGACGAATCGGCAAACTGCGATAGAACGAGTGAGGATTTGCTGGATCAATGATCGCCCAGCCCTTGAGCTCTTTGATGAAGCGAACCAGGTAATAACTGTCGTTGATCAGTACGTAGTGTCCACCACCCGGTGGTTGAAAAATCCCTTGATACTGGCCTTCTTGCGAGACAGGCGATAATCCGTCCAGCACTTCATTGGTCTCGAAAGACTCCAGTAAGTCTGTGCCTTGTTGCGCATAAGCGGGGCCTGGGGCATAACGCGCAATTGGCGGGACATCTGCAATATCTGCAGTCGATTCGTCGATAAGGGGTTCGGTAAACTCGTCCTGAACGTTAAACATTTCGCTCGCTTCGCCAACTTCCGCGACCTCTGCTGCTCCACGCAGGTACGACAGGTTGAACAGCACATCGATGCCGCTGGCGATCGCTCCGATGACTCCGGCCTTGCGATCTGCCTTGCTGGTGCCATTGATGGCTTGATCAATGTTCAAGCCCATGTCGGCCAGTCCCGCACCGACCACTGCCAGCGCAACGGGCCAGCCCACGGCGGCCATGGAGCCGAAAACCCTGAGAAAGGCGTTCAGGTAGCCGATCCACATCTTCTTGCGCAGCTCGCCATTGGAATGCAGCGAAAGGTCAGCATCGCTGTGCATGCGCGCCTTGACCGAGTCGCGTAGCCAACTGAACGCGTCACCTGTGATTGCGGTGGTGTTTTGGTTGATCAAGTGGTGATCGCTGGCGCCCCACGTCGAGTACAGCAAGTCGATCATGGCATTCAGACCGATATTGCCATCGTCCTGTTGCTGGGCGGCCAAGGGGAAATGCGCCATGAAGCGTGCGCGATTCTCCGCATGATTGTTTTGCATCAACAACCACCAATGCAGATCGGACTCAGTGGCGAGCACATGGAAGCAATCAAGCTCACCGGGGGTGTAGAGAATCTGCACGCCATTGCTGTCAGCGATGCACAAAATATCCGTGGCGCTGTAGCCGCCGATGTTCAGGGCGCTCACTCGCAGTCCGTCAGCAACGGACGTTTCGCGTTGCAGAAATGCCAGCGAAACCGGCCAGGTGATATCGCTCGCCACAGCCTTGATCAATGTTTTGAGGTTGTCATTGTTCAGCCGTTCGCCGTCGTGTTCGTCGAGGGCCTTGGCGAGGAAATTCAGTTTGGCCAACGTGCGGAAATCGTCGGCGTGCAGCGTCCAGAACTGCTGCATTTTCGTTCGATAGAGTTCGCTGAAGTTGATCGCCCAAAGGTCTTTCAGCACTTCGCTGGGGCGCAGGCGAACCTCGTTGGTCTCGTTGAAGACCGATGCGTCTGCGCCTTCGCTGTAAAAGCCGCCGTAGCCGTCGAGGAGGTCGGCATTGTCCTGATCGGGAGCGTGAAAGCGTTTGACCACTAGCTCCGCCAGCGTCAGTGACTCCGAAGGTGACGGGTAATGCTCCCAGCCCAGAAAGGCTTTGTCGCTGCTGACCGAGGTATTGTTGAAGCGGTGCCACCAGACATTTTCGGGATCAATGTCTTTGATACCGTATTTGTCGAGAATGCCTTGGGCCGCTTCGTGGGCCATGTCGTGCAGGTCGGGGCAGGCCTCGGTAAACGGCAGCACCAGCGCGTGCAGTGACTGTTCATCGGCAGGGTTTGGAAGCAGAGATGGGGGCAGAGTTACAGAAATATTCACTTCTCGCTCCTTGAGAAATGGGTGGGGGGAAACTGATCGTCACTATGGCTTTTCCAGCGGCGCGAATCTGTAGGGCTGAGGCCATCTGAGCGTGAAGGAAGCAGGGACGCGATCTGTACGAAAGGTTCCCGCACAGGTGGCGAACATGTGTCGCATTGCCACGCCGGCCTTACTGTTTCGCAGTTGCGGGTGTATCGTATTCGCCTTTTAACGGGCCCCCGGGCCTGTCGCTGATACGTGAGGTAGTTGAGTTCATGTCCTTTACCCGTCGCCAAATCCTCGGTGGCCTGGCCGGTCTGGTTGTCGTTGGCGTCGGCGCAGGGGGCGCGTCGCGTTACTGGCTGGGCAAGATGGCCGACGCTGAGGCGGGTCACGATTACGAGCTGATCGCCGCGCCACTGGACGTTGAACTGGTGCCTGGGCACAAGACCGAGGCGTGGGCGTTCGGCCCGTCAGCGCCGGGCACCGAATTACGCGTGCGTCAGGGTGAATGGCTGCGGGTGCGCTTCATCAACCATTTGCCGGTGGCGACCACGATTCACTGGCACGGCATCCGCCTGCCGCTGGAAATGGATGGCGTACCGTACGTCTCGCAACTACCGGTGTTGCCGGGCGAATACTTTGATTACAAATTCCGCGTGCCGGACGCCGGCAGCTATTGGTATCACCCGCATGTCAGCAGCAGCGAAGAGCTCGGTCGCGGGTTGGTCGGGCCGCTGATCATTGAAGAGCGCGAGCCGACCGGTTTCATCTACGAAAAGACCCTGAGCCTGAAGAATTGGCACATTGATGACGTAGGCAATTTCGTCGAGTTCAGCATTCCGCGCGAAGCGGCGCGGGGCGGTACGGCGGGGCGTTTGTCGACGATCAATGGTGTGCCGACCCCGGTGATTGAATTGCCGGCGGGGCAGATCACCCGGGTGCGGCTGCTCAATCTGGATAACACCCTCACGTATCGCATCAATATTCCCGGCGTCGAAGCGAAGATTTATGCGCTGGACGGTAACCCGGTCGAGCCACGGCCATTGGGCAAGGAATATTGGCTGGGCCCGGGCATGCGCATTTGTCTGGCGATCAAGGCACCGGCGGCGGGCGAAGAGTTGTCGTTGCGTAATGGCCCGGTGCGTTTGGGCACATTGCGTTCGGTGGCCAATACCGACGCGCCGACCGACTGGCCGAAAACCTTGCCGGCCAACCCGGTGGCCGAGCCGGATCTGGCGAATACCGAGAAACTCAACTTCAATTTCGAATGGGTCGGTTCGGTGTCGGTCGACGTCGACAACGGGCGGCCGCCGAGCCTGTGGCAGATCAACGGCAAGGCTTGGGACATCACCGACAAGACCTGCGCTGATCGGCCGATCGCCAGTTTGAAGCTGGGGCAGAGCTATATTTTCGAACTGAAAAACATGACCCAGTATCAGCACCCGATTCACCTGCACGGCATGAGCTTCAAAGTGTTGTCGTCGAACCGGCACAAGGTCATTCCGTATTTCACCGACACCTATCTGCTGGGCAAGAACGAGCGCGCGCAAGTGGCGCTGGTGGCCGATAATCCGGGGGTGTGGATGTTCCACTGCCACGTGATCGACCACATGGAAACCGGCCTGATGGCCGCCATCGAGGTGAAGTGATGCGCCAGATTCGCCCCGCGGCGATTATCGACCGCAGCCGTGATCGCGATTTCATGCGTGAAGCCTTGGCGCTCGCGGCGCAAGGTGCAGCGCTGGGCGAAGTGCCGGTGGGTGCGGTGCTGGTGCAAGATGGCGAGATTATCGGGCGTGGGTTTAATTGCCCGATCAGTGCCAGCGACCCGAGTGCGCATGCCGAAATGGTCGCGATTCGTGCGGCCGCGCAGGCAGTGGATAACTATCGGCTGCCGGGCAGCACGCTGTATGTGACGCTCGAGCCGTGCAGCATGTGCGCGGGGTTGATCGTGCATTCGCGGGTGGCGCGGGTGGTGTATGGGGCGCTGGAGCCGAAGGCCGGGATTGTGCAGAGTCAGGGGCAGTTTTTTACCCAAGGCTTTTTGAATCACCGGGTGTTGTATGAAGGCGGGGTGTTGGCGGAGGAATGTGGTGCGGTGCTGACGGAGTTCTTCCGTGCCCGCCGAGCAAAAAGCCCCTCACCCTAACCCTCTCCCGGAGGGAGAGGGGACTGACCGGATTGAATGGGCGAGATCCGCCGACCTGAGTTATCGAGTCGAACTCAAGTTTTGAAAAGCCCAAGGATCGGCTCCCTCTCCTGGAGGGAGAGGGACTGACCGGGTTGGATGGTCGAGATCCGCCGACTCGAGTTATCGAGTCGAACTCAAGTTTCGAAAAGCCCAAGGATCGGCTCCCTCTCCTGGAGTGAGAGGGACTGACCGGGTTGGATGGTCGAGATCCGCCGACCTGAGTTATCGAGTCGAACTCAAGTTTCGAAAAGCCCAAGGATCGGCTCCTCTCCTGGAGTGAGAGGGACTGACCGGGTTGGATGGTCGAGATCCGCCGACCTGAGTTATCGAGTCGAACTCAAGTTTCGAAAAGCCCAAGAATCGGCTCCCTCTCCTGGAGGGAGAGGGACTGACCGGGTTGGATGGGCGAGATCCGCCGACCTGAGTTATCGAGTCGAACTCAAGTTTCGAAAAGCCCAAGGATCGGCTCCCTCTCCTTGGGGAGAGGGCTGGGGTGAGGGGTGAATTCACCGCGGTGTTTGAGAGGTTGCGTTACTTCTTGGCGACAATCACCGCACGCATCGGCGCCGGCAACCCTTCGATGGTTTTGCTGTGGTCTTCGGGATCAAGGAAATCGCTCAGCGACTGATACTTCATCCACTCGGTACCGCGCTGCTCTTCAACAGTCGTGGTGCTCACATCCACACAACGAATGTCGGTAAACCCCGCACGACGCAACCACAATTCCAGCGCCGGCACCGACGGCAGGAACCAGACGTTACGCATCTGCGCATAACGGTCTTCCGGCACCAGCACCTGATGCTTGTCGCCTTCCACCACCAACGTTTCCAGCACCAGTTCACCACCCTTCACCAGGCAATCCTTCAGCGCCAGCAAGTGCTCGATCGGCGAGCGACGGTGATAAAACACGCCCATCGAAAACACCGTGTCGAAGCCTTCCAGATTCGCCGGCAGGTCTTCGAACGGGAAGGGCAGGTGCCAGGCATTCGGCTCGGACAGATAACGTTGCACCGCCTGGAACTGGCAGAAGAACAACCAGTTCGGATCGACACCAATCACGCTGTTGGCGCCGGCGCCGAGCATGCGCCACATGTAGTAGCCGTTGCCGCAACCGACATCGAGGATGCGTTTGCCTTTCAGATCCAGATGCGGGGCGACACGCGACCACTTCCAGTCCGAGCGCCATTCGGTGTCGACGTGCACGCCGAACAGATCGAACGGCCCTTTGCGCCACGGCGACAGTCCCATCAACGCAGTACGCATCTGCGCGCGGGTTTCGTCGTCGCAATCGGTGTCGAGCTTCAGGCCGTTGAGTAGATCGATTTCGCTTGGCTGGATCTTCGGCAAGGCATCCAGCGCACTTTGCCAGCGCTCCAGGTCGCCGTGACCTTTCTCCATTTTCTTGTCGAGTTGAGCTTGCAGCGTGTTGGCCCATTCGGCCAGCGGCGTGCCGGCCAGACGGCGGGCGAGGGGGGAGAGATCAATCATGGCAAGGCAATCAACGAGGCAAAGTTAAGACACTGGAACCACGGCACGACTTTCGAGAACCCGGCCGCCAACAGGCGCTCGCGGTGTTCTTCGAGGCTGTCGGGCTTCATGACGTTTTCGATGGCGCTGCGCTTCTGGGCGATTTCCAGTTCGCTGTAACCGTTGGCGCGTTTGAAGGCGACGTGCAGATCGGTGAGCAGCGCGTGCTCTTCGGCATCGTTGAAGCGCAGCTTCTCCGAGAGGATCAGCGCGCCGCCCGGCAGCAACGATTGGCGGATGCGCGAAAGCAACGCGGTGCGCTGATCGGGGGCGATGAATTGCAGGGTGAAGTTCAGCGCGACCACCGAGGCGGGCTGGAACTCGAGGGCGAGAATGTCGCCTTCGATGACCTCCACCGGCAGCAACTCCTGAAACATCGAGTCCTGACCGTTGAGGTATTCGCGGCAGCGTTCGACCATCGCGGCAGAGTTATCCACCGCGATCACCCGGCAACCGTCGGTGCGCACGTGGCGGCGCAGGGCTTGAGTGACCGCACCCAGCGATGAGCCGAGATCGTAGAGCACGCTGTTCGGCTGAGCGAATTGCGCCGCGAGTACGCCAAGGTTTTCGACGATGGTCGGGTAACCCGGCACCGAGCGCTTGATCATGTCCGGGAACACCCGCACCACGTCTTCGTTGAAGGCGAAGTCGGGTACCTGGGCCAGAGGCTTGGCGAAAATGCGATCGGGTTCTTTGCTCACGGCGGTTCCGGCGGTGTAAATGGAAAGGCCGGCATTTTAGCCAAAAGGGCGCGGGGATGCTTGGGTTGTCTGATAAAGCGGTAAATCAAAAGATCGCAGCCTGCGGCAGCTCCTGCAGAGATCGGCTGATCGTTCCCACGCTCGGCGTGGGAATGCCGCCCCGGACGCTCTGCGTCCCTGCGCAAGTGACGCAGAGCGTCACAGGATGCATTCCCACGCGGAGCGTGGGAACGATCAGATCCGTTTGGTTTGGGAGAACGCCGAGGCGGCGATGCCCCACTGGCCGAGCCAATAGCTGAGGATGATGACGTATGGCGCAGCGTGAAATGGCGATACGAAACGATCGATGCCGATCACGCTGTCGGAGAATACAAACGCCAGCGCACCGCCGGCCGCGAGCAACGCCGAACGTTTCGGCACATCGGTGCCGAGTCGGGCAAGTGCGCGCCAGAGCATCGCGCTGATTGCCGTGCCATAGACAATCACCGGCACCAGCAATGGCCCGAGCCCGCTGGAAATCAGCATTCCCAACAGCACCGCGCCAACAGCGAGGGCAAGCACCAGCGGCAGCATCGCCAGACGCTTGCAGTCACTCAGATAAGCCTTCAGATACGCCAGATGCGCGACCAGAAACGCGCCAAGGCCAAACACGAACAAATCCCCCGGCCACGCCAGCAGCACATCACCGAGCAACGAGAAAATCAGCCCCAGACTGATCCAGCGCCGATAGTCGCTGGGCGGCGCATCATGCAGCCAGCCGAGCAGCGCCAGCACTGGCAGTGGTTTGACCAACAAACACAGGAGCGCCGCGTGGGTGCTCAAACCATAAAGAAACGTCACTGCGCCCATCAGCGCCAGAATCAACCAACCCACGATCAGTTCACCGAAATCGCGCAATCAAAGGTTTCCACCGGCAGCACTTCCGGCGCCCACGGCTGTTGCGAGGTCAGACGCAGACGTCCGGTACCGGGCGCAAACGCCTGGAAGCGCCAGGTTGAAATTCCGGCGGCACCGACCACGCCGGCATCTTCCGGATTGCTGTAAACCTCAGGGCTGAGTGCACGCAGCACGCCGCCAGCGGAATCCTGAATGGCCCAGCGGTAGCCGGTGGTTGGATTACTTGGCAGGGTGATGATCAGGTTTTGCCCGTTAGTGAGTTTCACCGGGCATTCGCTTTGTTTTTCCACGGTCACGTTCTGTTTCGGTTGGCTGGCGCAAGCGGCCAGCAACGAGAGGGCGAGGGGGACAAACAGGCGAGTGGGGGACATAAGGTCAGCGGCTCCGGGCGTTCAGGACGAACGGCGAGCATAACTGAAGATGAGACAAAGTGTGACAGTCTGGGAATCCAGTGTTGTCAGAGCTGACGCCTTCGCGAGCAGGCTCACTCCTACAGTGGGTTGTGGCGTTCACAAATCAACTGTTCACCATAGAACCCTGTAGGAGTGAGCCTGCTCGCGATAGCGGTAGTCATGTCACCGCAGAACTGTCAGAACAGGATCTTCGCCACATCGGCAAATTTCTTCGCGAAATGCACGGTAATCCCTTCTTTCAGATAATCCGGCAATTCCTCAAAATTACCCCGGTTCGGCTCAGGCAAAATCAGCTCGAAAATCTTCTGCCGCCGCGCCGCAATCACTTTCTCGCGCACCCCGCCAATCGGCAGCACATGCCCGGTCAACGTCAGTTCGCCGGTCATCGCCACGCCTTTCTTCGGCGGTTGATTACGCGCAAGCGAGAGCAGGGCGCTGGCCATGGTCACGCCGGCGCTTGGGCCGTCTTTCGGGGTGGCGCCTTCGGGTACGTGCAGGTGGACGAAGGCTTCGTCAAAGAACTTCGCGTCGCCGCCAAACTGTTTCAGGTGCGAACTGACGTAGCTGTAGGCGATCTCCGCCGACTCCTTCATCACATCACCCAGTTGCCCGGTGAGCTTGAAACCCCGGTTGAGCGTATGAATGCGCGTCGCTTCGATCGGCAAGGTCGCGCCACCCATGCTGGTCCAGGCCAGACCGGTAATCACACCGGTGCCGGACAGCACTTGTTCGTTGCGGAACACCGGATGACCCAGTGACGCTTCCAAGTCTTTCGGCCCGAGTTTGATCACCGCTTTCGGGTCGTCGATCAGCTTCATCACCGCTTTGCGCACCAGTTTGCCCATCTGTTTTTCCAGCTGGCGCACGCCGGCTTCACGGGCGTAACCATCGATCAGGGACTTGAGCGCGCTGTCGCTGATGCTCAGGCTGCCCTTGGACACGCCGGCCTTTTCCAGCAGTTTTGGCCACAGGTGACGCTTGGCGATGGCGACTTTTTCTTCAGTGATGTAGCCAGACAGGCGAATCACTTCCATCCGGTCCAGCAACGGGCCGGGGATCGAATCGAGGGTGTTGGCAGTGCAGACGAACAGGACTTTCGACAAGTCCATGCGCAGGTCGAGGTAGTGGTCGAGGAATTCGACGTTCTGTTCCGGGTCGAGGGTTTCCAGCAGCGCCGAGGCCGGGTCGCCCTGATAGCTTTGGCCCATCTTGTCGATCTCGTCGAGCATGATCACCGGGTTCATCACTTCGACGTCTTTCAACGCCTGCACCAGTTTGCCCGGCTGCGCGCCGATGTAGGTGCGGCGATGGCCCTTGATCTCGGCTTCGTCGCGCATGCCGCCGAGGCTGAAGCGGTAGAACGGTCGGCCAAGGGATTCGGCGATGGATTTGCCGACGCTGGTTTTACCCACGCCCGGCGGGCCGACCAGCAGCACGATGGAGCCGCTGATTTCACCTTTATAAGCACCGACGGCGAGGAATTCGAGGATGCGATCCTTGATGTCGTCGAGGCCGGCGTGGTGTTTGTCGAGGACTTTGCGTGCGTGCTTGAGGTCGAGTTTGTCCTCGCCATACACGCCCCAAGGCACCGAGGTCGCCCAGTCGAGGTAGTTGCGGGTGACCGCGTACTCCGGCGAGCCGGTTTCGAGGATCGACAGTTTGTTCATTTCCTCTTCGAGGCGTTTCTGCACCTGCGCAGGCAGGACTTTGCCTTCGAGGCGTTGTTCGAACTGTTCGAGGTCGGCGCTGCGGTCGTCTTTGGTCAGGCCGAGTTCCTGCTGGATGACCTTGAGTTGTTCCTTGAGGAAGAACTCGCGCTGATGCTCGCCGATCTTGCGGTTAACTTCCGCCGAGATCTCTTTTTGCAGGCGCGCGACTTCGACTTCCTTGCGCAGCATCGGCAGGACTTTTTCCATGCGCTTGAGCATCGGCACGCAGTCGAGCACTTCTTGCAGCTCGGGGCCAGTGGCGGAGGTCAGCGCGGCGGCGAAGTCGGTCAGCGGCGACGGGTCGTTGGGGCTGAAGCGGTTGAGGTAGTTTTTCAGTTCTTCGCTGTACAGCGGGTTGAGCGGCAGCAGTTCCTTGATCGCGTTGATCAGCGCCATGCCGTAGGCCTTGACCTCGTCGGTCGGCTCGGTCGGCTGGTGCGGGTATTCGACTTCGACCAGGTACGGTGGGCGGTGGTGTTTGAGCCAGGTTTTGATGCGCACGCGGCTCAGGCCTTGGGCGACGAACTGCAATTTGCCGTTTTCGCGGCTGGCGTGATGGACTTTGACCAGCGTGCCGTATTCGGGAAGGGCGCCGGTGTTGAAGTGGCGCGGGTCTTCCTGGGGCGTGTCCATGAAGAACAGGGCCAGGGAGTGGTGGTCGGATTTGCTGACGAGGTCGAGGGTTTCGGCCCAAGGTTCTTCGTTGACGATGACCGGCAGGACTTGGGCCGGGAAGAACGGGCGGTTGTGGATCGGGATGATGTAGACCTTGTCCGGCAGGTTTTGGCCTGGCAGGGCGAGGCCTTTGCCGGAGGAGGTGTGTTCGATGTGGTCGTCTTCGGTGTAGTCGTCGGGGTGATCGGGGAATTCTTGCTGGTCGCTCATGGGGCACCTGCGCAATGGGGTATGGGTCTTAGATGGGGCAGGGCTTGGGTGGTTTCAATGGGAGGGGATGTTTCTGCTTGTGTGTTCAGGGTTTTGACAGGTGTCACGCTTTTGGGCTTGGCGGCCTTTGGGCCGACCATGTTCTTGGGGGTTTGGGTGTATATCCGTTTTTTTTGTGATGGCGGATTGAGGTTTCGCCCTTACGGCGAGTCACCTTTTCCAAACGCCGAAAAGGTAACCGAAAAGGCTTTGCTCCTGCGTTCGGCCCGCTCGCTGGGGCTCGGGGTTCCTTTGCTGCGGGATCGATCCGGGGGCAGCGCCTACGGTTTGCTTCGCTGCACCTCCTCTCGCTGTGTTTGGCTGCGCCAAACGGTCGCTGCGCTCCCACCCCCGGATCAATCCCTCCACTCAGCCTTCCGACGTCGCTCGTGGATCAAGATCAAGAGCAGGCGAGCTGACACTCGGCCTATTGAGTGGTGAAGAGCGGGTGTTTGGCTTTGGTTTTTTTGTGGGTTCGCCCCTCACCCCAGCCCTCTCCCAGAGGGAGAGGGGGCCGATTTGTGTGCTTTTCAATATCTGAGTTCGGCTCGGTATTGCACGTCGGCGTATCTCGCCCAAACACCTCGGTCAGTCCCCTCTCCCTCCGGGAGAGGGTTATGGTGAGGGGCTGTTGATTCCCGCTTTGAAGCTCAAGTTCGGCTCGGTATTGCACGTTGGCGTATTTCGCCCAAACACCTCGGTCAGTCCCCTCTCCCTCCGGGAGAGGGTTAGGGTGAGGGGCTGTTGATTCACGCTTTGAAGCTTAAGTTCGGCTCGGTATTGCACGTTGGCGTATTTCGCCCAAACACCTCGGTCAGTCCCCTCTCCCTCCGGGAGAGGGTTAGGGTGAGGGGCTTTTCAGTTGTGTGGTTGGGATTGGGCTATTTCGTGGTTATCCAGTGCGCGGTTCACCGCGAGTTCGGCGAGCATGATGATTTGCTGGATCGCCAGAATCGTGCGTCGCTGCGGCAGTTCTATGTAGGCGGCGATGTCGCTGGTCATGAGGCTGGCTTGGGCCAGGGATTCGCAGGCGTGTACCAGCAGGCTTTCGTTGTCTTGATTGGGGGCGACCTGGAACATGGTGCTGGGTTTGTGGAAGCGCAGGGTTAGGGCGTTGGGTTTGAGGTAGTGGTCGAGGGCGCGTTCGGCGGCGTCGTGGAATCTTTTTGAGCCGGGGAATTCGTAGGGGGTGGTGTCGTCCGCTGCGGGCGGATTGGGTGTTGGTTTGATCATGGTGAAGCTCCGAATGATGAGTGGGGCTGTCACTCTCAATCGCCGCGACGCGACAAAGGGTGGCAGCTGTACGCAGGTTCGCGGACCGAGCCATTCGGCAATCTCGGCATACCCGAAGGTATCCCGCGCACAGCCACCATCAAACCAAACAACAAGCACCTGAGCGCTCCCGTTTGGGTCGGCGATTATGCATCAAATCGAATGAACTGCTCGGGCCGCGACGCCCGTTCGCTGAATTTGCAGCGACCCTCAGAGCCTATCCACCCCACTTCCGAGGCACAACCGACGCGACTTGTGGGAAAAACTCCGTTCAATCACCAGCATTTGTAGGACGAGCAAATTTCCCACAGCCAACCCATTCCACCCTGTAGGAGCTGCCGAAGGCTGCGATCTTTTGATCTGGCTTTTAAAAATCAAAGTCAACAGATCGCAGCCTTCGGCAGCTCCTACATGGATATGTGGTGCACAAAAAAGGCGATGTCCCTCACGAGACATCGCCTTTGTTTTACCGCCGTTAAAGCTTATTCCGGCAGTTTGTAGGCAATGATGTAGTCGCCCATTTTGGTGCCCAGCGAACCGTGACCACCTACAACCAACAGAACGTATTGCTTGCCGTCCTTGCCGGTGTAGGTCATCGGGGTCGCTTGACCACCCGCCGGCAGACGCGATTTCCACAGCTCTTTACCGCTGTTCACGTCGTACGCGCGCAGGTACTGGTCGAGGGTGCCGCTGAGGAAGCCGACGCCGCCAGCCGTGACCATCGAGCCGCCCATGCTAGGCACGCCCAGGGTGAAGCCGATCGGGATTGGCGAGCTGTCGCGGCTGGTGCCGTTTTTGCGTTTCCACACGACTTTGCCGGTGGTCAGGTCGATACCGGCAACGTAGCCCCAGGCCGGGGCCTGGCACGGTACGCCGAGTGGCGACATGAACGGGTGCATGATCACGGCGTATGGCGCGCCAGTGTTCGGTTGCACGCCAGCGGTTTCGCTTTCGCGTTTGCTGCCGGCGGCGACTTGCTCGCGTGGCACCATTTTCGAAACGAAAGCCATGTAGTTCGGGCTGGTGAACAACATTTGGCGAACCGGATCGACCGAAACGCCGCCCCAGTTGAACACGCCGACGTTACCCGGGTAGATCAGGCTGCCCTGTTCCGACGGCGGGGTGTATTGGCCTTCATAACGCAGTTCTTTGAACTGGATGCGGCACAGCATCTGGTCGAACGGGCTCGCGCCCCACATGGCTTTTTCGGTCAGTTCCGGGGCCAGCAGGTTGAGATCCGAACGCGCCTGGGTCGGTGCGGTGTGGTCGCCTTTCACGGCGCCTTGCGGTACCGGGATTTCCTTGATCGGAATGATCGGCGTGCCGTCACGACGGTCGAGGACGTACAGGCTGCCCTGTTTGGTCGGGGCGATCAGCGCCGGTTTCACGCCGTCGGCGGTTTTCATGTCGAGCAGGGTTGGCTGGCTGCCAACGTCCATGTCCCACAGGTCGTGGTGGGTGAACTGGTAGTTCCAGCGCACTTTACCGGTGGCCAGGTCCAGAGCAACGATACCGGCGCTGAATTTCTCGGCGCCCGGGGTGCGATCAGCGCCCCACTGGTCTGGAGTCTGGTTGCCCAGTGGCAGGTAAACCATGCCGAGTTTTTCGTCGACGCTGGCCAGCGACCACATGTTCGCCGAGTTGCGGCTGTAGGTTTCGCCCGGTGCCAAAGGCTCGGTGGCGTCTGGCTTGTCGCTGTCCCAGTTCCACACGAGGTGGCCGTCGCGCACGTCGAAGGCGCGGATCACGCCCGATGGCTCGTTGGTCGATTCGTTGTCGGTGACGTGACCGCCCATGATCACCAGATCACGAGTAATCGCGGCCGGCGAGGTGGAGTAGTAGCCACCAGCGGTGAACGGGCCGATGCCTTGGGTCAGGTCAACCACACCGTTGGTGCCGAAGCCTTCGCAGATTTTGCCGGTGTCGGCGTTCAGTGCGATCAGGCGGGCATCAGCGGTTGGCAGGTACAGACGACGCGGGCAAGCCTGAGCAACAGCTTTGCCAGCTTCCGAAATCACCGCGGACGCTGCGTTTTCAGTTTTGGCGTACGAGGCTTCGTCGTAGTACGACACGCCACGGCAGGTCATGTGGGCGAAGCCTTTGAAGCCGACCGGGCTCTTGATCTGCGGGTCGAAGCGCCACAGTTCTTTGCCGGTGTCCGGATCCAGGGCCAACACTTTGCTGTGCGCGGTGCAGGCGTAGACCATGCCGTTGGCTTTCAGCGGGGTGTTTTCGTTGGTCAGCTCGACCGGGTCATCCGCCGTCGGCAGGTCGCCGGTCTGGATGCGCCAGGCTTCTTGCAGCTTGCCGACGTTGGCCGGGGTGATCTGTTTCAGCGGCGAGTAACGGTCACCGAATTCGGTGCGGCCATAGGCCTGCCAGTCGCCATCCGGCATCGCTGGTGCGGTGCTGCTGGTGTCGGCGGTGTCGCGGCCCAGTTCACCGAAGGTTTCGCCCGGGTGGGTGAACAGGCTGATCAGCGCGGTGAGACCGGCCAGAACCACGGCCACGGTCAGGCCGCGAGTGCCCATCGGCGCCGGGCCGTCAAGCAGCAGCGGACGACGGAACCACGGCAGCAACATCACGAAGCCGAGGACAAACCACAGGGCCAGACGTGGCACCAGTTGCCACCAGTCCAGACCGACTTCCCACAGCGCCCAAACGGTGCTGGCAAACAGGACGATGGCATACAGGCCCAGCGCCGCACGACGGCCCAGCAGCAACAGGATGCCGCTCAGCGCAATGCCGATACCGGCCAGCAGGTAGTACAGCGAGCCGCCGAGCATGCTCAGCTTGACCCCACCGGCCAACATGGCCAGGCCCATCAGCAGAAGCAGAATGCCGAGCAGACTCGGTAGCAGACGGCTTCGACTCGAAGCACTTTCGGTGCTCATAGTGTGATTCTCCGTGACGTTTCAAGTAGTCCCGCGCAGTAGTCACTGTAGATGACGATTGAGCGTGGGCATGGTTCAGATAAAAACTTGTCTAGCTAACGAATTTCATCTGTAGGAGTGAGCCTGCTCGCGATAGCGCTGTTTCAGTCACTGGAGATGTCGCCTGAAACACCGCTATCGCGAGC
>NZ_JASCPK010000199.1:0-8447 GCF_029959385.1 Pseudomonas sp. PS01303 | reverse complement strand
GATTTATCCCCGTTGGGCTGCGCAGCAGGCCCCTGCTTTTTCAGTTTAGAAGCGGGGGCCGCTGCGCAGCCCAACGGGGATAAATCCCCTCGCCACAGTTACGGCATCATCCTATTCACCGGTGGTCGCCATCAGGCCACTGACCCGCGATATCAGCGTCTCAATAGCAAACGGCTTGGTCAGCACCTGCATCCCCGGGCCGAGCTGGCCGTTGCCGATCACCGAATGTTCTGCATAACCGGTAATGAACAAGGTCTTCAACTGCGGGCGGATTTCCCGACCGGCATCGGCCATTTGCCGGCCGTTCATGCCGCCCGGCAAACCGACGTCGGTGACCAGCAAATCGATGCGCGCATTGGAGCGCAGTGCCGCCAGCCCTTCAACGCTGTCGGCGGCGACGAGCACGTCATAGCCGAGGTCGCACAGCACGTCCGCCAGCAGCAGGCGCACCGTGGGTTCGTCATCGACAATCAAAATCGTCTCGCCCACAGCGGTCACCGCAATCGATGTGCTTTGCGTGTCGTCGTGATTTTGCGGCGCCTGGCCGTGATAGCGGGGCAGGTAGATCGACATCGTGGTGCCTTGGCCCACTTGCGAATGGGCGCGCACCTGGCCACCCGATTGCTTGGTGAAACCGTAAATCATCGACAATCCAAGTCCGGTGCCCTGGCCCAAAGGCTTGGTGGTGAAAAACGGGTCAAAGGCTTTGGCGATGATTTCGGCGGACATCCCGGTGCCCGTGTCGGCCACACTCAGGCAAAGGTACTGCCCGGCGGGCATCTCCAACGCCTGAGCAGATTCGTCATCCAATGTTCGATTGGCTGTTTGCACGGTGATGCGTCCGCCATCGGGCATCGCATCACGGGCGTTAATGCATAAATTCAACAGTGCATTTTCCAGCTGACTCCCATCGACCAACGCTGGCCAGAGGTCGCTCGCGCCTTCGGTTTTCAGCAGGATGCTCGGGCCGACGGTGCGCTGGATCAATTCAGTCATGCCGACAATCAAGGTATTGACGTCGGTTGGCCGTGGATCGAGTGTTTGCCTTCTGGAGAACGCCAGCAGGCGATGGGTCAGAGCAGCCGCACGTTTGGTGGCGCCCTGCGCCGTGACCATGTACTTGTCGACGTCCTCCAGGCGACCTTGGGCGATGCGTCTTTCCATCAGCTCAAGCGCTGCGGAAATGCCGGCCAGCAGGTTATTGAAATCATGCGCCAGCCCACCAGTAAGTTGCCCGACGGCTTCCATTTTTTGCGATTGGCGCAACTTCTCTTCGGCCTGCATGAGGTCAGCCGTGCGCGCCGTCACCCGTTGCTCCAAAGTGTCATTCAGCGCACGCAATGCCGAAATCGCGCGGTCTCGGTCAGCCTCGACATTGCGCCGGTCTTCGACATCAATGAGTACGCCGGGAAAGCGCAACGGGGAACCATCATCGTCACATTCGACGCGTCCGTTGGCTTCAATCCAAGTGTATTTGCCATCCGCACCGCACACGCGATATTGGTGGGAATAGGGGCCGCCACGGGCGATGACTTCGTTGATCGCGCGGGTGAGTCCGTCCCTGTCATCGGGGTGCACGGTTTGCACCACTTGCTCCAGACTCAAACCGTCGCGACCCAGCGTCGGATCAAGGTTGAACACCCGGGCAAAGGCTTCATCGACGGTGAAGCGATCAGTCGGCAGATGCCAGTGCCAAGTGCCGATAATTGCACCGGCGGCGAGGGCCAGTTGCACACGCTCGACGTTCTCACGCGCCACGGCCTCGCTGACCCGCAGACGCTCCTCGGCGTCGCGACGCGCGGTCACGTCGCTGAAAAAAATCGCAATCTGTCGATCGGCAGGATCGCCAACGCGCACGGCGCGCACATCAAACCAGCGCTCAAAGGTATTCGCGTAATTCTCGAAATTCGCCGGCTCGCCGGTTTTGGCGACATGCCCATAAGTCTCGAACCAAAAACTCTCCAGATTGGGCGCAAACTCGGTGACCCATTTACCCCGCAAGTTGACCCCGGCCTGCCGTTCGAACGCCGGGTTGGCCTCGACGAAGCAGTAATCCACCGGGCGATCATCCGCATCGAATTTGACTTTGACGATGGCGAACGCCGCTTCAATGGTTTCCAGAATCGTGCGGAAGCGTTCTTCGCTGAGGCGCAAGGCGTTTTCGGCATGACGTGAGCGCGTCAGGTCGAGCATGGCGCCGATCATGCGTACGGCGCGACCGTCGGCATCGCGCATCAGATACCCGCGATCGACGACCTCGGCGTAGGAGCCGTCTTCGCAGCGAAACCGGTATTCCGCGCTCCAGTCGATAGACGTGCCATCAATGACGGCACGGATCGACGCCTCGACGCGCGGCCGATCCTGCGGATGAATCCGTGCAAAACACCAGTCACTATTGGTCTTGGTGGCGGTTGCCGTGTAGCCGTAAGCCTTTTGCAGGGCTTCGTTCCAGGTGATCCGGTCAGCGGTCAGATCCCAATCCCAGATCGCATCGCTGGTCGCCTTGACGGCCAATCGATAGCGCTCCTTGGTTTCGGCAACCGCACGGCTCGCCAAATGCAATTGATCAGCCAGATCCTGCGCGCTGTCCTGCTTGGCGGCTCCGGCGTTGCCCAACGCCAGACGCAGCCGCGTGACCTCGGCCTCAAGCTCCTCGCGAGTAAGATGTTCCAGGATGTCACCCTTCGTGCGTTATTGGTTTTGGGGTCTGACTGCCATTGCTCGCGCAGGCGCATCACTCATTGACACGATTGACCTGCCGCACAGAGGTTAAGTTGCACCGGGAAAGAAGGGCAATCCCCGGTGCATTGTTCGATGCTGGCCGCCGTCAGCCGTGCACGGGGTAATCGGTATACCCTTCGCCGTTGCCGCCATACACGGTGGCCGGGTTCAGCGCATTGAGTGGCCAGTCATTGGCGATACGCGCGGGCAGATCCGGGTTGGCCATGAACGGGCGTCCGAAGGCGACAAAATCAGCCAGTCCGGATTCGAGCAAGCGGGCCCCGGATTCAGCGTTATAGCGTCCGGCATAAATGATTGCGCCGCTGAAGGTCTCGCGCACGGCCTGACGAAATGACAACGGCATTGCCGGCGCATCGTCCCAATCGGCTTCGGCGATGGACAGGTAGGCGATGCCGACGTCTTGCAAAACTTTGATCGCTTCGATGTAAGTGGTGTGTGGATCTTCCTCGACCATGCCCAGGTAAGTCCGCGCTTCATCGGTGGTGGTGAACAACGGCGCAAAACGTACACCGACTTTTTCCTTGCCGATGCACTCGGCGACGCCCGCCACCACTTCACGCAAAAAGCGCAGGCGATTGTGCAGCGAACCGCCGTACTGATCGTCGCGAAGATTGCTGTGCGCGGAGATGAACTGGTTGACCAGATAACCGTTGGCGCAATGCAGTTCGATGCCGTCAAAACCGGCGTCCATCGCATTGCGCGCGGCTTGAATGTACAGCTGAATCAATTCCTGAACTTCATCGGTGCTCAATGCACGCGGGGCCGACGGGGCGACCAGTTCACCCACGCCCGGCGCGGTTTCGATGAACACGCTGACTCGCTCGGTGGCGACTGCCGAGGCCGATACCGGCGCTGCGCCATTCGGTTGCAGTGCAGTGTGGGAGACGCGGCCGACATGCCACAGTTGCGCGAAAATCACACCGTCAACGGCGTGCACCGCTTCCGTGACTTTGCGCCATCCAGCGATTTGCTCCGGGGTATGAATGCCGGGTGTCCAGGCGTAACCCTGACCGCGTGGTTCGATCTGCGTGCCTTCGGTCACCAGCAGACCGGCGCCGGCCCGTTGCTGGTAATACTCGGCCATCAATTCATTGGCAATATTGTCCGGTTGCGTGCTGCGCTGGCGGGTGAGGGGCGGCAGGACGATACGGTTTTTCAGGGTGTGCAGGCCGAGCGTCGCGGGTTGGAAATAAGGGCTGTTGTGCATGGAGGTACCTTGTTCGACTGGTCTTATTAGACCAGTCGACTATTTCGAGGATAAAAATAAAACCGCGTAGCACGGTGATGAGGTTGAGCGATGAATCAGCCGAGCATTTTCAACAGTTTCTCGGCGACAGCGGCAGAGCTGGCGGGATTCTGGCCGGTGACCAATTGGCCGTCCGCAACCACATGCACCTGCCAGTCAGCGACTTTGGAGTAACGCCCGCCGAGACGCTGAAACTCGTCTTCGATCAGGAACGGCACCACGTCGGTCAGTCCGACGGCGGCTTCTTCCGAATTGGTGAAACCGGTCACCTGGCGATGCTGAATCAGCGGTTTGCCTGCAGCGTCGACGACGTGACGCAACACGCCCGGCGCATGGCAGACAAAGCCGTGGGGCTTGTTGCTGCGGGCAAAGGCTTCGATCAACGCGATCGAGTGCGAGTCTTCGGCCAGATCCCACAGCGGGCCATGGCCGCCGGGATAAAACACAGCATCGAAATCCTCTGCGCTGACCTCAGCCAGAAGCCCGGTGCTGGCCAGTGCCTGCTGCGCTGCCGGGTCGTTGCGAAAGCGATCGGTCTCGGCAGTCTGCGCGCCGGGCTCATCGCTTTTCGGATCGAGCGGCGGCTGGCCACCGGCCGGCGACACCAAAGTGATCTGCGCACCGGCATCCTTGAAGGCGTAGTAGGGCGCGGCAAACTCTTCGAGCCAGAAGCCGGTTTTACGGCCGGTGTTGCCGAGCTGATCGTGGGAAGTCAAAACCATCAGAATTTTCATAGAGCACCCTGGTTTGATCTGTGACGTCGTGGCGCAAAGGATTCGCGTCACGCTGATACCCGCAAATGCGGTTGACGGGGCGCAGCATAGTTTCCAATTAGACCAGTCGTCTAGTAATTTTTTCTCAACAGGTTTTTACTCGGCAGGTATGGCAAACTCGCCATCCTCTGAAATAAACGACTGGTCTATTGCCTGGTAATCTGCGCCCCATGAAACCGACCTACGACGACACCCGCCAGCACTTGCTCGACACCGGCCACCGGATGATGGCCGAGAAGGGCTTCACCAGTGTCGGCCTTAACGAAATCCTGCAAACCGCTGGCGTGCCCAAGGGCTCGTTCTATCACTACTTCAAATCCAAAGAGCTTTACGGCCAGGCCTTGCTCGAGGATTACTTCGTCGGTTATCTGGCCGACATGGAGCGGCGCCTGACCCTGCCGGGGCTGACCGCCTATGAACGGCTGATGGATTACTGGCAGGGCTGGCAAGACCGCTGCACCCTCGAAGGCCATGGCGATGAGTGCCTGGTGGTAAAACTCAGCGCCGAAGTTTCCGACCTCTCCGAATCGATGCGCCTGACCCTGCGCGACGGCGCCGAGCAAGTGGTCTCGCGCATCACGCTGTGCATCGAGCAAGGCCAGGCCGAAAAGACCCTGCCGACCGGTGATGCCCGGCATCTGGCGGAAACCCTGTATCAGCTGTGGCTGGGCGCCAGTTTGCTGAACAAACTGCAGCGTACGGGGCAGTCGCTGAACACCTCGATGGCAATGACCAAAGCACTGTTGGCCAGCTAATTTGCTGGTGAGCACGTGCACCGTTCGTCCAGTACCCGGCACTTGCGCGGTGCCGTTGTCTCTCACCTTTAAGCGCGGATTTTCCGTGCGGCCGAGCGGAGAGCCAGTCATGGACATCGATGAAAATGCACCGGGTAACAAGTCGCAGCAAGACGTGACGCGCACGACGGACAATGAAACGGGACATGATCCAAAACGCGATCAACCGGAGGTTCCGTTGCCTGCCGATGATGAGTCACCGCTCGACGAGGACATGACGGATGTGGACGCCGCCAACTCGGTATCGAGTGAGCATCCGCCAGCGCAGTGAGGGGATTGCCATGAGCACGTCATTCAAGGTCGGCGACGCGGTGCGCTGGAACAGCGAGGCCGGCGAGATTCGCGGCACGGTGGTCAAAGTGCATACGCGGGATGTCGAGTTCATGGGAAGGCATCGACCGGCATCAAAGGACGAGCCGCAATACGAAGTGAAAAGTGCCAAGACCGGGCATCTGGCGATGCATCATGCGGCGGCATTGCACCCCGTCAAAGCTGAGTAAACACTAACCTGTGGCGAGGGGATTTATCCCCGTTGGGGCGCGAAGCGGCCCTCGCTTTTAAGCTTCAAAAGGCAGGGACTGCTTCGCAGCCCATCGGGGATAAATCCCCTCACCACAGGTTTTGTGATCATCAGTGATGAAGTGGGTTAACCCGCCAACGTCGCGTTATCGATCACAAACCGATACTTCACATCACCCCTGAGCATCCGCTCATACGACGCATTGATCTGATCCGCGCGGATCAATTCGATATCCGAAACGATGCCGTGTTCGGCACAGAAATCCAGCATCTCCTGAGTTTCAGCAATACCGCCAATCATCGAACCCGCAATCGTGCGGCGCTTCATGATCAGATTGAACACGTTCGGCGCTGGGTGCGACGTGGCCGGCGCGCCGACCAGGGTCAAGGCACCGTCACGTTTGAGCAGCACCAGAAAAGCATCGAGATCATGCGGCGCCGCGACAGTGTTGAGGATCAAATCGAAACTCTTCGCGTGCGCAGCCATTTCCTCAGGATTGCGCGACACCACCACTTCATCGGCACCCAGCGCCAACGCCGCTTCGCGCTTGGATTCCGAAGTAGTGAACGCCACAACGTGCGCGCCCAAGGCATGCGCCAATTTGATGCCCATGTGGCCAAGACCACCGATGCCAACCACGCCGACCTTCTTGCCCGGCCCGGCGTTCCAGTGGCGCAGCGGTGAATAAGTGGTGATGCCCGCACACAGCAGCGGCGCGACGGCGGCCAATTGCGCTTCGGGATGGCGGATGCGCAACACGTAGCGTTCATGCACGACGATGTTTTGCGCGTAACCGCCCATCGTCCAGCCCGGTGCGTCCGGGGTCGGGAAGTTGTAGGTGCCGATCATGCCGTCGCAGTAGTTTTCCAGCCCGGACTCACAGTCATCGCAGTGTTTGCAGCTGTCGACGATGCAACCGACGCCGACCAGATCGCCCACCTTGTAATCGCCGACATGCGCGCCCACCGCCGACACACGACCGACAATTTCATGTCCCGGCACGCAAGGGAATTGCGTGCCGGCCCATTCCGCGCGCACCTGGTGCAGGTCTGAATGGCAGATGCCGCAGAAGGCGATATCGATCTGCACATCATGGGCCGCCGGGGCGCGGCGGTTGATCTGCATTGGCTCAAGGGGTTTGTCGCCAGCGTGGGCGCCGTAGGCTTGTACAAGCATGGGAACATCCTCAATCGGTTTGTCGTGGTGACATTCTTCGCTTTTCGCTGGGCCGGGAAGTAGTGCATTCCTGTGCGATCCTTGCCTGATCCTGTGCGCCGTTGTGACTTTGCGGTGACAGACGCTCGCGGCGTTTGCGGGTAATCTGCCGGTTCGCTGCATAAAACAAAAAACTCAAGCAGGAGTCATTGATGCAACCAATCCGTCTCGGTCTGGTGGGCTACGGCAAGATTGCTCAGGATCAACACGTCCCGGCGATCAACGCCAACCGCGCATTCCAGTTGGTGTCCGTCGCCACCCAAGGCAAACCTTGCGCCGGCGTAGAGAATTTTCAGTCGCTGAGCGAGTTGCTCGAAAACGGCCCGCCGGTCGATGCAATTGCCTTCTGCACACCGCCGCAAGGTCGCTTCGCCCTGGTGCAGCAAGCGTTGGCGGCGGGCAAACATGTGCTGGTGGAAAAACCGCCGTGCGCAACGTTGGGCGAGGCCATGGCCTTGGTCGATCAGGCAAAAGAGCAGGGCGTCAGTGCGCTGTTCGCCTGGCATTCACGCTATGCGCCGGGCATCGAAATCGCCCGTGACTGGCTTGCCACGCGCACTTTGCAAAGCGTGCAGATCGACTGGAAAGAAGACGTGCGCAAGTGGCACCCCGGCCAGACGTGGATCTGGCAACCCGGCGGCCTCGGCGTATTCGATCCGGGCATCAATGCCTTGTCGATCGTCACTCACCTTTTGGCGCTGCCGCTGTTTGTTGAATCCGCCGAACTGCGCGTGCCGGAAAACTGTCAATCGCCGATTGCCGCTTCGATCAAAATGTCGGATGCGCAGCAGCTCGATGTGCGAGCGGAGTTTGATTTTGATCATGGGCACGATGAGTTGTGGAGTATTGAGGTTCGTTGCAAGGAAGGCGTGCTGCGACTGGATAACGGTGGGGCGCTGTTGAGTATTGATGGCGTGCGTCAGGCCGTATCGGATGAGGGCGAGTACGCGGCGGTGTATCGGCATTTTCAGCAGTTGATTGCCGAGAAGGGCAGTGATCTGGATTTGCAGCCGTTGCGGTTGGTGGCGGACAGTTTCTTTGTCGGTAGCCGGGTATCGGTCGCCCCTTTCTACGACGTCTGAACACAAAATCGTGTAGGAGCTGCGGCACGCTGCGATCTTTTGATCTTAAAAAATCAAGATCAAAAGATCGCAGCG
>NZ_JASCPK010000198.1:0-8480 GCF_029959385.1 Pseudomonas sp. PS01303 | reverse complement strand
CTTTTGACGTTTATTTTTTTAGAACAGGATCAAAAGATCGCAGCCTTCGGCAGCTCCTACAGGGGAGTGCCTTTCAAATGTAGGAGTGAGCCTGCTCGCGAAGAGGCCGGGTCAGACAATCTCATTCAAAATCAGCGTCCGATAGTGCCCCGGATTCGACCCCGACCATTTACGAAACGCCTTATAAAACGAACTCGCATCGGCAAACCCCAACCGACTCGCAATCTCGACAAAACTGATCGAAGGCTCCGCCAGCCAGACAATCGCCAACTCCTTGCGCACGCTGTCCTTGAGCCCCTGATACGTCTGCCCTTCCTCGGCCAGTCTTCGGCGCAAGGTCGAGGCCGACATGCACAATTGCTGCGCCAGGGCCTCGGTTTCCGGCCACTGCTCGGCCGGCAACTCTCGCAGATCCTGCTTGATCCGACTCGCCAGGCTCTCGGGATCGCGGTACTTCACCAGAATGTTCGCCGGCGCATGGGCCAGAAAGCGTTTCAACTCTTCGGCAGACCGCTTGATCGGCAGATCGAGGCAATCCGCCGAGAAGATCATCCGCGTGCGCGGTCGATCGAAACGCAGGTTCTCGGAAAACATCACCCGATAGTCATCGGTGAAATCCGGCTCGGGGCCACGCAGCTCTATCGCCAGAATCGGAATCCGCCGCCCGGCGAGCCAACAGGCGACGCCGTGGACGATCATCCAGTAAGTGAAATAGGTGAAGGCGCGACGCGGTTCGGGGTCATCCTCAAGCAGAACGATTTCGGCGAGGCTCTGCTGGTGCACCAACTGCGCCGGCATGCGCTCCAGCATCAGCGAGAGAAAACTCAAACCCGTACTCAAACCCGCTGCCAGCGTGGGTTGCGCCATGGCGCTGCGGCAGAGGAACTCCAGACTGCCGGACTTGAGCCGACGCGGATCCATGCCGAAAAACTCGTCATCGCCACGCCGGGCCAGCAGGCGCCAGAGTTTGGCGTATTGCGAGGCTGGAACCCGACCGTTGTCGGTTTGCAGCAGCGCCGGATCAATCCCGACCTTGTTCAAGACTTCGTCCGTGGCCACGCCCAGGGCACAACTTTGCAGCAGCGCTTCACGCACCAGTTGAACGGCGATGGTGTCTTTTTCCGACATGGAGCGCGCGTATTCCTGTTGTTTTTTCGATGACACGCATCTTACCTCAGGCCACACGAAACCCTATGTAGGAGCTGCCGAAGGCTGCGATCTTTTGATTTTCAAAACCAAGATCAAAAGATCGCAGCCTTCGGCAGCTCCTACAAAGTTCCGGTGTCACCCGCATGAGAATGGTTGTTCTTTACTTTGTTCAGCTTCTGTTCAGGTTTGTGTCAATGATTGTCATGTGAGAATGGTTGTCATTATGTTACAACTTGTAACCCCTCAGAATGATTCGTTGGACACCTAATGCTCGTTCCTTTTCTGATCATGCTGCGCGAAGGCATTGAAGCCGCGCTGATCGTTGGCATCATCGCCAGTTACCTCCAGCAAACCGGCCGTGGCCAGTGGATGCCTGCCGTGTGGATCGGCGTTTTCCTCGCCGCCGCCCTCGCCCTGCTGGTCGGTGGCGGTCTGGAGTTGGTCAGCGCCGAATTCCCGCAAAAGCAGCAGGAACTGTTTGAAGGCATCGTCGGGCTGGTCGCCGTGGGGATTCTCAGTTCAATGGTGTTCTGGATGCGCAAAGTCGCGCGCTCGATCAAACATTCGCTGCAAGCCTCACTGGATCACGCGCTGACTTCTTCGAAGCATCAGGTCATTGCGCTGATCGCCATGGTCTTCTTTGCCGTGGCCCGCGAAGGTCTGGAAACGGTGTTCTTCCTGCTCGCGGTGTTCCAGCAAAGCGAAGGCCCTGGCGCGCCGATTGGCGCCCTGCTCGGCCTGATCCTGGCGATCATCGTTGGCTTCCTGATCTACAGCGGCAGCATGCGCCTCAATCTTTCGGCGTTCTTCAAGTGGACCGGCCTGTTCATTCTGGTGGTTGCCGCCGGGATTCTCGCCAACTCGGTGCAGGCGCTGCATGAAGCCGGGCTGTGGAATCACCTGCAAACCGTGCTGTTCGACTTCAGCGCGACGCTGCCGATGGACGGCCCGTTGGGCTCGGTGCTGGCCGGCATGTTCGGTTATCAGGATGCACCGACCGTCAGCACCCTCGGTGCCTATCTGCTTTATCTGCTGGTGGCGCTGGTGATGTTCTTTTACCCGGTTCCGGCTCCCGCGCCCAAACCCGCCGCGCAATCGTCTTCCGTTTCCAGCCAATAAGGGCATTCATGTCAAAGCCTAATACTCCTCAGGCCTCCCCTCCCCGCGCCTTGCGTTGGGCGGTGGCCGGTTCGGTGGTCATCATGATCGCCGCCGGTGGCCTGTTCTGGTACGCCTCGAAAATGGCTGCGGCCAAGCGTCAGCACAATCACGATGAAGTGGTGGTGAATATCCATCCGGGCAGTTGCGAGCCGAATGCGCTGACCGTACCGGCCGGCCGCGCCAGCTTCCGTATCGTCAACCGCTCCGACCGCGCGGTGGAATGGGAAATCCTCGACGGCGTGCTGGTTGTCGAAGAGCGCGAGAACATCGCGCCGGGCCTGAGCCAGGTGATCAACGCCAATCTGCAACCCGGCGATTACGCGATCACCTGCGGCCTGCTGAGCAACCCGCGCGGCACCTTGCACGTCACGCCGACTGCCGCCTCTGATGCGGCCGCGAAAGCCAAGCCGTCGATGGTGGCTTTCGTCGGGCCGTTGTCGGAATTCCGCGTTTATCTGGCCAGCCAGAGCAGCGTGCTGATCAAAGCCGTGACCGCGCTTAATCAAGCGATTGAAAGCGGGGATTTGAGTCAGGCTCAGGCGTTGTACCTGCCGGCCCGTGCGGCTTATCAGCGTCTGGCCCCTGCCGCTCAGCGCTTGGCCGAACTGGACAACAGCATCAATGCCCGCGCCGATTATTTCGAAAAACGCGAACAGGATCCGGCCTTCGTCGGCTTCCATCGGCTCGAATTCGGCCTGTTCCAGCAGCGCAAACTCGATGAACTGGCGCCGATTGGCCAACGCCTGCTCAGCGACGTCACCACGCTCAAGCAGCAACTGCTCGCACAATCGCTGCCACCGGAGCAACTGGTGAACATCGTCGTGCGCAACCTCAACACCTTGGCCGACGTGCGCGCCGCCAACGGAGAAGAGGAACGCTACAGCCACAGCGATCTCAACGGTTTTGCCGCGAATGCTGAAACCGCGCACAAAGTCGTCGATCTGCTGCGGTCAATGCTGAGCAAGTCAGCCGCTGACCTGCTGCCGAAAATCGACAAGGCACTGGCGGACTTCGACACACAACTCAACAGCTACAAGATCAAGGACGGCTACGCCAGCTACGACTCCGTCAGCGGCGAACAACGCAAGCAGATCGCCGACAAGGCCCAGGCTCTGGCCGACGCGCTTGATGGCATTGATCCCGCCCTCGGCCTCTCCGGCCTGTAAGCAGAAGACGAATTCGCGATGAAAGATTTGGAACCCCTCAACCTGCAACGTCGCCGTGTCCTGATGGGCATGGGCGCCGCCGGTGTCGCCCTCGCCGGCTCAGCGCTGAGCTGCCCGGCCATGGCCGCCGCGCCGGCGCAAGTCACCGAAGCACCGAGCAGCGACAAAACCGAAGACCGCCACGATTTTCACGGCGTCCACCAGACCGGCATCGTCACCCCGCGCCCGGCGTCGGGCATGCTCGTTTCGTTCGACGTGTTGGCCAGTGATCGCGAAGACCTTGAGCGACTGTTCCGCACCCTCAACGAGCGCATCGCCTTCCTGATGAAGGGCGGCCCGGTTGAGCAAATCGATCCGAAGTTGCCGCCGCCGGATTCCGGCATCCTTGGCCCGAACGTGACGCCGGACAACCTGACCATCACCGTTTCCGTCGGCGAATCGCTGTTCGACGAGCGCTTCGGTCTGGCCGACGCCAAACCCAAGCGCCTGCAACGCATGGTCGGTTTCCCCAACGATGCGCTGGAAGCTGACTGCTGCCACGGCGATCTGAGTTTGCAGTTCTGCTCGAACACCACCGACACCAATATTCACGCCCTGCGCGACATCGTCAAAAACCTGCCCGATCTGCTGCTGGTGCGCTGGAAACAGGAAGGCAGCGTGCCGCCGCAAGCTCCGGCGAAACCCGGTGTGCCGGCGCAATCGGCGCGTAACTTTCTTGGTTTTCGCGACGGCTCGGCCAACCCGAATTCCAACGATGCGAAAGCCATGGACAACATCGTCTGGGTGCAACCGGGCAGCGACGAACCGGCCTGGGCTGCGCATGGCAGTTACCAAGCGGTGCGGATCATCCGCAACTTCGTCGAGCGCTGGGATCGCACGCCGTTGCAGGAACAGGAAAGCATCCTTGGCCGGGTGAAAACCTCCGGCGCGCCTATCGGTGGCAAACACGAAACTGAAGTCCCGGACTATCACAAAGACCCGGAAGGCAAGCTGACCAAACTCGACGCGCACATTCGTCTGGCCAACCCGCGCACTGCTGCGAGCCAGGCCAACCTGATCCTGCGTCGGCCGTTCAACTATTCCAACGGCGTCAACAAGAACGGCCAACTCGACATGGGCCTGCTGTTCATCTGTTACCAGGCTGATCTGGAAAAAGGCTTCATCACCGTGCAGACCCGCCTCAACGGCGAACCGCTTGAGGAATACCTCAAACCGGTCGGCGGCGGTTACTTCTTCACCCTTCCGGGTGTTACGGGCGACAAGGATTTCATCGGTCGCTCGCTGCTCAACGCCACACAACCCAAAACCGCTGCCTAAAAACAACATTCAACACTGGAGCCGCCCCCATGAAGAAGACGCCACTCGCGTTATTGCTGACCCTTGGTTTGCTCAACACCCCGCTGTCGGCGTTCGCCGCGACAGCGCCGCTGGATCTGGTCGGGCCGGTGTCGGACTACAAGATTTACGTCACCGAGCAACTCGATGAGCTGGGCAGCCACACGCAACAGTTCACCGACGCCGTGAAGAAAGGCGACCTGGCCACCGCGCAGAAGCTCTACGCGCCGACTCGGGTTTACTACGAGTCGATCGAGCCGATTGCCGAGCTGTTCAGTGACCTCGATGCGTCCATCGATTCGCGCGTCGACGACCACGAGAAAGGCGTGAAGGCTGACGACTTCACCGGTTTTCACCGCATCGAGTACACGCTGTTCTCGGAGAAAAGCACCCAAGGCCTGAACGAGCTGGCGGACAAGCTCAACAGCGACGTCAAAGACCTGCAAACCCGCGTCGCCGGCCTGACCTTCCCGCCTGAGAAAGTCGTGGGTGGCGCGGCTGCGCTGCTGGAAGAAGTCGCTGCAACCAAGATCTCCGGCGAAGAAGATCGTTACAGCCACACCGACCTGTATGACTTCCAGGGCAACATCGACGGCGCGAAGAAAATCGTCGATTTGTTCCGTCCGCAGATCGAGAAGCAGGACAAGGCGTTCATCGCGAAGGTCGACAAAAACTTCGCCACGGTCGACAAGATTCTGGCCAAGTACAAGACCAAGGACGGTGGATTTGAGACGTATGACAAGGTGAAGGATAACGATCGTAAAGCGCTGGTCGGGCCGGTGAATACGTTGGCGGAAGACCTGTCCACGTTGCGTGGGAAGTTGGGTCTCAACTGACAGATTTGATTTGTTGGCAGAAAAGATCGCAGCCTTCGGCAGCTCCTACATTGGGCGGTGTACACCCTGTAGGAGCTGCCGGAGGCTGCGATCTTTTGCTTTTTACCGTAAGAGAATCCGGTACAGCAACCGCTCAATCCGCACCCGACTCACGCGCTTGAGAAACTTCGCCACCGCGCCCGGATACTCCGGCAACGTCTCAAGATTCTGAAAGCTGTCGATCCGCGTGGTATCGCGGAAAATCTCTTCCAGCTCCTTCGCCCGTGGTTCCAGCCATTCCCCCTTCGGGTCTTCAATCAGCAGCGCGTTTTCCAGATCCAGACGGAACGCTCGTGGGTTGAGGTTATTGCCCGTCAGCAAGGTATAACGCTGATCGACCCACATGCCCTTCAGGTGATAGGTGTTCTCGCCATCACGCCACAAGTGCAAGTTCAATTGGCCGCTGTCGATATTGCGCTGATGCCGTTTGGCAAAGCGGCGCAGGCTGATCTCGTACAGGTACGGTAGCGCGGCGATCACCTTGAACGGCTCGCTCGGCGGGATGTAGAAATCGTTGGCGGTCTTGTCACCGACGACGATGTCGATCTTCACGCCACGGGCCAATGCGCGGTTGATCTCGCGGATCACGCCCAGCGGCAAGTTGAAGTACGGCGTGCAGATGGTCAGCTGTTTTTGCGCGCTGGCAATCAGTTCGAGAATCGCCCGGTTCAGCGGGTTGTTCTTACCGACGCCGAGCAACGGCGTCACCGACAGACCGTCTCTGGCGGTGCTGCCAGTGGCCGTGTCGTACGTTGCATATTTGAGGCGGCTGCGCAGATCACCGATGTCGTTGCGCAGGCTGCGCGTAGTCGGCAGGTTCGGCAGGTCGAGGCGATGCACGGCTTTGGATTCGATCAGGCCGTGCTTGACCAGATGATGCATCGAGTCCGCCAGTTCGTGGCTTTGCAGCACGTGATAACGGTCGAACCGGTACTTGTCGAACTTGTGCAGGTAAACGTTGTTCAGGCTCGCACCGCTGTAGACCACGCAATCGTCGATCACGAAGCCCTTCAAATGCAGCACGCCGAACAGTTCGCGGGTCTGCACCGGCACGCCGTACACCGGCACTTCGCTCTGGTGCGTACGTGTCATTTCCTGGTACCACGCGGAATTGCCCGGCTGCTTGCCGGCACCGATCAGCCCGCGCTGCGCGCGCAGCCAGTCGACCACCACGGCGATTTCCAACTCAGGGCGTTTGAGCTTGGCGGCGTGGAGGGCATCGAGGATTTCCTGACCGGCTTCGTCTTGCTGCAAATACAACGCAACGATGTAGATGCGCTGGGTCGCCGCAGCGATTTTTTCCAGCAGGCAACGACGGAACTCGGCGGCGCCGGACAGAATGGTCACGGCCTCGGCGGTCAGCGGGAAGCTGCGCAGTTTAGGCAGCAAGGAACGTTTGAAAAGCAACGGCATAGGGCTCGCAATGGGTCGAATCCGAAGAACCCGAGAGCTTACACCATCGCATCCTTCGGGTCTTGTTAGAGCCCTCAAACAGATCAAAAGATCGCAGCCTTCGGCAGCTCCTACATTGGCCCGTGTAGGAGCTGCCGAAGGCTGCGATCTTTTGATCTTAAAAAACAATTGCAAAAGGAGAACGTCCGTTCTACTGTCGGCCACATGAACGAACCAATCAATACCGAAACCCGCGACATCATCCTCGACGTCACCGAAAAACTGATCTACAAAAGTGGCATCGCCGCCACCAGCATGGATCTCCTGGTGAAAACCGCCGGCGTCTCGAGAAAAAGCATCTACCGTTATTTTGCGGACAAAGACCAACTGGTCGCCGCCGCTCTGCAACGCCGCGACATTCGCTGGATGCACTGGTACCGCAACGCCGTCGATCAAGCCGAGACCCCGGCCGATCGCCTGCTCAACCTGTTTACCGTGCTCAAGGAGTGGTTCGCCTCGGAAGGTTTCCGTGGTTGCGCCTTCATCAACACCAGCGGCGAGACGGGCGATCCACAGAATCCGGTGCGTCTGATCGCCAAGGAACACAAACAGAAGCTGCTCGACTACGTGGTTGAGCTATGTACCGAACAGGGCGTCGCGGATCCGCAGCAACTGGCCAGACAGCTGCTGATCCTGATTGACGGCGCCATTACCGTCGCGCGGGTGATGGGCGATCACAGTGCCGCCGATAACGCACAAAACATGGCGCGAAAGTTGTTGGATCTGTAATGCCTTTATAAGCCGGACTTGTTGTTAAACCGCAAACCCTATCGGGAGTCTGATATGTCTACTGCAGCGCAAGTACGTCCGCCATTGCCACCCTTCAACCGCGAGTCGGCGATCGAGAAAGTGCGTCTGGCCGAAGATGGCTGGAATTCCCGCGATCCGGAAAAGGTTTCGCTGGCCTACACCCTCGACACCAAATGGCGCAACCGCGCCGAGTTCGCCAATAACCGCGAAGAAGCCAAAGCCTTTCTGACGCGCAAGTGGGCGAAAGAGCTGGATTACCGCTTGATCAAAGAACTCTGGGCCTACTCCGACACGCGCATCGCGGTGCGTTACGCCTATGAATGGCACGACGATTCGGGCAACTGGTTCCGTTCTTACGGCAACGAGAACTGGGAGTTTGATGAGCAAGGCCTGATGTTCCAGCGCTATGCGTGCATCAATGACCTGCCGATCAAAGAGAGCGAACGCAAATTCCGCTGGCCACTGGGCCGCCGCCCGGATGATCACCCAGGCCTGTCCGACCTGGGCCTGTAAACACCGTCCCCTGTAGGAGCTGCCGAAGGCTGCGATCTTTTGATGTTGTTTTCAAGATCAAAAGATCGCAGCCTTCGGC
>NZ_JASCPK010000197.1:0-8481 GCF_029959385.1 Pseudomonas sp. PS01303 | reverse complement strand
GCCGAAGGCTGCGATCTTTTGATCTGTTGTTTCAAGGGCAAGATCAAAAGATCGCAGCCTTCGGCAGCTCCTACAGGGGGGTTCGGCCACGCAGATGATTGGAATATCAGCCGCGCAAATGCTCAAACAACAACCGGCTCACCGGCGACAACCCCGCCTCATCGCGCACCACTACAATCAACGCGCGATCCGACCAGTCATCGGTCAACGGCACCGCGTGCAGCCCCAGCGCCTGGCCGAACAACTCATACGCCCGCTGCGGCAAAATTCCGATGCCCATGTTGGCCTGCACCATCCGGCACACCGCATCAAACCCCGGCACATGAATGCGAATGCGCAGCACCTTGCCCGCCTGCCGCGCCGCCGCGTGGGTGCGCATGTTGATCGAACTGGCCGCGTGCAAACCGACGTAATCACTGTCCAGCGTTTCGGCAAAAGCTACGGATTCACGCGCGGCCAACGGATGCTCCGGCAACATCACCACCACCAGTTTGTCCTCGCGGTACAACACGCTGTGCAGGCCCTTGATGTCGCTGTCGTTGGAGCAAATACCGAGATCCGCGACGCCATCGAGCACGCCCTGAATCACCCCGGCACTGGGCCGTTCTTCAAGGTCAGTCTTGACCTGCGCATGCCGCGCGGAAAAGTCGCGCAAGTCTTCCGGCAGAAACTGAATGATCGCCGAGAGGTTCGCCAGCATCCGCACATAGCCGCGCACACCGTGGCTGTGCTCGCCCAGTTCCAGGCCCATCTTCTCGACGTTAAACAACATCTGCCGCGCGTGGTGCAGCAGCGTTTCCCCCGCCGGCGTCAGCGTCATGCCCTTGGCCTGGCGCACGAACAGGCTGATGCCCAGCGCTTCTTCCAGTTCCATCAAGCGCTTGCTCGCCGCCGACACTGCGATGGCTTCGCGCGCGGCGGCGCGGGTCAGCGTGCCCTCTTCATGCACGGCGACAAACAGTTGCAGGGTGATCAGGTCGAGGCGGCGAATCAGGCTTTTTTGCAGCATGGAAGGCTCGCTGGCGGGGACATTCGAGTCGGCAGGATAGCCCGGTTTTCGTTGAAGTCAGACATGTGATTAATCCGCCGACGTTCGTGGCTTCGCCCTACAAACAAAACTCTATCGCCTCTCAGGATTCGCGGAATCGGCCTATTTTTGTCCGACTTTTCGCTCTGTAAAGTCTGGCAACACACACAAATTGCAACACCCCATGGATCGCTACGCTCAAGGAATGTCGCCTGTGAATCTTCCGTTGCACACCCCGAATCTGTATTCCAATTTCCGCAAGATCATTGCCCTCGCCGACTACGATTGGGACATCGCCGAACAGGGCAAAGTCGCCGGTCTCAATGTCGAAGTAAAAAGCCCCAACCACCTGCTCGATCAGTACGGGCGTGAATTCCATCACTTCTGCACGACCTCTTATCTCGGGCTCGATCACCACCCGGCCCTGCTCGAAGGCGCCATCGATGCCCTGCGTGAAACCGGCAGCTTGCGCGTCGCCAACTCGAAAAATCGCTGCAAACTGGCGATTCTCGAGCAGTACGAAAACGAGCTGTCGCAACTGTTTGACACGGTCTGTCTGAGCACTTTGTCGTGCAGCGCCGCCAGCGCGGGGATCCTGCCGTTGCTGGCCAGCGGCATCTTCACCGAAGATCAGCCGCCGGTGATGGTCTTCGACCGCCACGCGCACTACTCGATGAATCATTTGAAAGCCGCGTGCGCCGATGAGACCCGCGTGGTCACCGCGCCGCACAACGACATGGATTTTCTCGAACGTGCCTGCCAGCAACACGGTCGCGTGGCGTATGTCGCTGACGGCGCGTACAGCATGGGCGGCGTCGCCAACATGGAAGGTCTGTTGTATCTGAAGGATCGCTACGGGCTGTTTCTGTATCTGGATGATTCCCATGCGTTGTCCGCGGTCGGTCAGCACGGCGCCGGGCTTGTGCGGCCACGGGTGGCGGCGCTGGAAGAGGATTGCCTGATCGTCGCGTCGCTGGCCAAGTCGTTTGGCGCCAGCGGCGGTTTGGTGATGCTGGGCAATGAGCGGCAGAAAACCCTGATCCAGCGTTACGGCGGGCCGAGCAACTGGTCGCAGAGTCTCAACTGCGCGGCGATTGGTGCCGGCAGAGCGTCGATCCGCCTGCATCGCAGCGCTGAATTCGCCGCGCTGCAAAGCAACCTTCAGGCTAATATCCGCCTCTTCGACAGTCTGATCAGCACCGATCAATGCCACAGCAACATGGCCATCCGCTTGATCAAATGCGGGCAGGCGGCGGTGGCCAATCGAGTGGCCAGCGAACTGGCCGAACAGGGATTTTTCACCAGTGCGGTGTTTTTTCCGGTGGTTGCACAAGGCAAGGCAGCCATCCGCATTACGCTGCGCGCCGACATGCCGCCAGCGCTTATTCGGCGCTTCTGCGAACTGATCACCGAGCTGTTGCGCACCCACCGTTGTGATCTCGACGACTGAAAACAGGGACGAATCATGAACGCCAGCGTCACTCTCCTGATCACCTGTAGCACGGTTTTTCTCGCCCAGTTGGGCATGAGTATTTATTTGCCGGCGCTGCCGGAAATCGCCCGCTATCTGGCGGCGGATCCTGCGCAGGTGTCGTGGGGCTTGTCGCTGTACCTGATCGGCATGGCGCTGCCGATGTTGTTCTGGGGCAGTCTGGCCCAGCGCATCGGCCGCAAACCGGTGTTGCTGGCGGCGCTGGCGATTTACGGCCTGGCCAATCTGGCCTTGCCGCTGGGTTCGACGCTTGAGTGGTTTTTGCTGCTGCGACTGCTGCAAGGCGTCGGCGCCAGCGGTATTTCGGTGATGGCGCGGGTGCTGATCCGCGACAGCTTTCGCGGCGATCTGCTGGCCAAGGCGTTGTCGTGGATTTCGATCTCGTTCGTAGTGGCGCTGGGCATCGGCCAATACTTGGGCTCGATCATCGAGGTGACGCTGGGCTGGCAGGCGATTTTCTACCTGCTCGGCGTGGTCTGCCTGGTGATGGCGCTGATCGTTTCGCGGGTGGCTTTCCCTGCCGTCGCTGACGAACCGATCAGCGCCTCATCGTGGTCGGCTTATCGGCAGATTCTGCTGCATCGGGCATTTCTTTTGCCGGCGCTGGCCGGTGGTTTGGGCTACGGCGTGATCATCGCCTTCAACACCGCAGCGCCGCTGGTTTTGCAGGGGCCGTTCGCCTGGTCGACGGTGGATTACGGTTTGCTCGGCTGGCCAATCAGCGCGGCGTATTTTCTGGGTGCGCTGGCGGTCAATCACTTCGTGTTGCGCACCGGTCAGGCGTGGTTGATGACCGTTGGCGTCGGTCTGGTGTTGGCCGGTAGCGGCGTGATGTTGCTGGGCAGTCTGGCGGCCAGTTCCATCGCGCTACTGTTTTGGCTGCCGTATTGCGTGGCGGTGTTCGGGCAGTCGTTGAACTACCCGATCAGCCTGTCACGCGCCAACGATGGCGCGCCGATTGCCGGTGCATATGCGATGGCGCTGAGTGGCTTCATTCATCAATTGATGGCGGCGATCATTGGCGCGATGGCCAGTCTGATCGCCAGTCCACAGGCTTGGCCATTGTCGCTGCTGTGTACGTTGCTGGCCGTCGGCGCGATGCTCTGCGTAAAGCTCGCGCCGGGGGATGGCAAGCGTTAGAAGGCGTTGCGGAAGATTTCCTCGATTTGCCGTTGATCCGCTGCGCGCGGGTTGGTAATGCCGCAGGCGTCTTTCAGTGCATTGGTGGCGAGGATCGGGATGTCGCTGAGTTTGGCGCCGAGTTCGCGCAGACCGCTCGGGATGTCGACGTCTTTGGCCAAGGTGCGGATCGCGGTGATCGCCGCTTGCGCGCCCTCCTCGGCGCTGAAACCACGAATGTCGGCGCCCATTGCGTGGGCAACATCGGTCAGGCGATCGGCGCAGACCAGCGCGTTGAAGGTCTGCACATGCGGCAGCAACACGGCGTTGCACACGCCGTGGGGCAAGTCGTAAAAACCGCCCAACTGGTGCGCCATCGCGTGCACAAAACCGAGCGAGGCGTTGTTGAAAGCCATGCCGGCGAGGAACTGCGCGTAGGCCATGTTTTCCCGTGCGGCGAGATCTGTGCCGTCGCGCACGGCCAGGCGCAAGTTGTTGCTGATCAGGGTGATTGCTTTCAACGCGCAGGCGTCGGTGATCGGATTGGCGGCGGTCGAGACGTAAGCCTCGATGGCGTGGGTCAATGCGTCCATACCAGTCGCGGCGGTCAGTCCTTTGGGCATGGCGACCATCAGTTCCGGGTCGTTGACCGACAGCAGCGGCGTGACATTGCGGTCGACGATGGCCATTTTCACGTGACGCGATTCGTCGGTGATGATGCAGAAACGGGTCATCTCGCTGGCGGTGCCGGCGGTGGTGTTGATCGCGATCAGCGGCAGTTGTGGCTTGCTCGATTGATCAACACCTTCGTAATCACGGATTTCCCCGCCGTTGGTCGCACACAGGGCAATGCCTTTGGCGCAGTCGTGGGGCGAACCGCCGCCCAGCGACACGACGAAATCGCAGCGGGTTTCCTTGAGCAAACCCAGCCCGGATTCGACGTTGGCGATGCTCGGGTTCGGTTTGGCGCCGTCGAAAATCACCGAATCGATGTCCTGCATGGCCAGCTTCTCGGCGACCATCGTCGCCACGCCGGCCTTGGCCAGCCCCGTGTCGGTGACGATCAGCGCTTTGCGAAAACCGTAGTTGCGGATCGCGACCATGGCTTCGTCGAGGCAGCCGTTGCCCATGATATTTACCGCCGGAATGAAAAAGGTGCTGGTCATGCGCGCGTCTCCTGACAGGGGCCGAATCGACTGCTCCGATTCAGCGGATAAGCACAGCATCGACCGATCGGTCAGCGCCGATGTTGATCTGGCTCAATGCCCGCTCGTGATAAAGTCGCCGCCCATCAGCCCCTATGTTTTGAGACTTCCTACGCAATGACCGATTTTCTGGATGTCGACGCCAGCCTTGAAGACTGGAACACCCTGCGCGCCGCGACCGAGTTCAACGGCCTGCTGGTGGGCAATGGCGCCAGCCGCGCGGTGTGGGACGATTTCGGCTACGACTCGCTGTTCGAAAACGCCCGCACCGTCGAAGAGAAACCGTTGAGTGCGTCGGAACTGGCGGTGTTCGACGCCATGCAGACGCGCAGTTTCGAGCAGGTGCTCGGCGCGCTGAAAACCACCAGCCGGGTCAACAAGGCGCTGGCCGTCAGCTCCGCCGCCCCGCGCAATCGCTACTACGCCATCAAAGAAGCGCTGATCAACACGGTGCACGCCGTGCACATTCCGTGGCGACTGGTGAAAGCCTCGACGCTGGCGACTTTGAATGAAGAACTGGCGCGCTATCGCACAGTGTTCACCACCAATTACGACTTGCTCAACTACTGGGCGCTGCAACACCAAAGCGATGCCATCGACGACCTGTTCAACGGCGCCAACGCGAGTTTCGATCTGAGCGAAAGCGCCACTGACAAACCGCGTCTGCTGTACCTGCACGGTGGCCTGCACCTGGTGCGAAATCAGGACGGCACCGCGCGCAAACTGACCTCGACCGAGGGCACGCTGCTCGGCAGCTTCGCGATCAACAATACGATCAAGACGCTGGATGACGTGCCGCTGTTCGTCACCGAAGGGCCGAGCGCGGACAAGCTCAAAACCATTCGCAGCTCGGATTATCTGTCGTTCTGTTATGAGCAATTGCTCGGGCATGGCGACAGTTTGTGCATCTTTGGCCACGCGTTGGCCGAGCAGGATGCGCACATTGTGCGGGCGCTACGCTTGGCGAAACCGAAGACTGTAGCGATCTCGATTTATCCGCGCAGTGCGGCGTTTGTGCAGCACCAGAAGCGGCACTACGCGCAGGTGTTTGACGGGACGGGGGTTGAGTTGCGGTTTTTTGATGCGAAGACGCATGCGCTGGGCAGTCCGAAATTGTCGGTACCGGTCGAGGTTTGATGTAAGCCGCACCGACGCCTTCGCGAGCAAGCTCTGCTCCTACAGGGATCGCATTCCTTCTGTAGGAGCAAAGCTTGCTCGCGAAGCTTTTATCAATCCTCAGCGCTGTGCACCACCACCAGCAACTGCGCCTGCACCTCCCCTACCGACCGGATCCGGTGCGGTTTCTGTGCATTGAAGTGCAGCGCATCACCGCGTTGCAGCAGCACTTTCTCGTTCATGAAATCCACTTCCACCTGCCCTTCGTGAACGAACAAAAACTCCTCGCCCAGATGCTCCTTGAAGGTCTTGTCGCTGAATTCGCTCGGCGGATAGATGATGAACGGCAGCAAATTGCGCTCGCTGACCTGATGCGCCAGCACCGCGTAACCCGGGCTCTGATCATTCGCCGCCAGTGACTGCCGCTCGTGGCTGCGCACCAGGCTGTAGCTGTCGAGGCTGACGTTGTCTTCCGAGAACAATTCCTCGACCTTCACATTCAGCGCTTTCGCCAGTTTCAACGCGGCGGCAATCGACGGGGTGTTCAGCCCGCGCTCGACTTTCGACAGATAACTCTTGGTCATGCCGGATTTTTCGGCCAGTGCCTCAAGGGTTACGCCAAGTTTTTTTCTCAATAATTTCAAACGGATAGACATGCGCAGCGGTTATTCCATCAAGGAAGCGACGATTTGTGCTTGCCAATGACACCTTGTGTCATATAGCCTCTTTCGTGTCATTTGCAATCACCCAAAGGACACAGACATGGCCAAGACATTAGCACTACCCAAAGACCAACTGGTCAAGCAAGCGCTGACCCAGATGCAAAAAAGCCTTGCGGATAATACGTGGACAGACCGGCAAAAGCTGGCTTTGACCTGCCGGATTCTTTTCGAAAATGGTCACGACTCCGGCCTGGCCGGACAAATCACTGCCCGTGGCCCGCAGCCCGGCACCTATTACACTCAGCAACTGGGCCTGGGTTTCGACGAAATCACCGCGAGCAATCTGCTGCTGGTCAACGAGGATCTGGAGGTTCTCGAAGGTCACGGCATGGCCAACCCGGCCAACCGTTTTCACAGCTGGGTGTACCGCGCTCGCCCGGACGTGAACTGCATCATCCACACCCACCCGACGCACGTTGCCGCGTTGTCGATGCTGGAAGTGCCGCTGCAGATTTCGCACATGGATCTGTGCCCGCTGTACGACGACTGCGCGTTTCTCGAAGGCTGGCCGGGCGTGCCGGTGGGCAATGAAGAAGGCGAGTTGATCGCCGGTGCGCTGGGCGACAAACGCGCGATTCTGCTTTCGCACCACGGTCAGCTGTCGACCGGCACGACGATTGAAGAGGCGTGTGTCATCGCCCAATTGATCGAACGCGCGGCGAAATTGCAGCTGCTGGCGATGGCGGCAGGCACGATCAAACCGATCATCCCCGCGCTGGGCCGCGAAGCCCATGACTGGATCGCCAAGCCGAAACGCCACGCCGCCGCCTTCAACTATTACGCTCGGCAGAACCTGCGCCAACACGCCGATTGCCTGAACTGAAACCTCATTACGGAGACGCTCCCATGTCCAACATTCACGGCATCATCGGCTATACCATCACCCCGTTCAGCGCCAATGGCGAAGGGCTCGATCTGCCGGCACTCGGCCAATCGATCGACCGCCTGATCGCCAGCGGCGTCCACGCCATCGCGCCATTGGGCAGCACCGGCGAAGGCGCGTACCTGAGCGATTCGGAGTGGGATCAAGTTGCTGAATTCAGTATCAAGCACGTGGCCAAACGTGTACCGACCATCGTCAGCGTGTCCGACCTGACCACCGCCAAAGCCGTGCGCCGCGCACGCTTCGCCGAAGCCCACGGCGCCGACGTGGTGATGGTGCTGCCGGCCTCGTACTGGAAACTCACCGAAGCGGAAATCCTCGCCCACTACCGCGCGATTGGCGAGAGCATCGGCGTGCCGATCATGCTCTACAACAACCCGGCCACCAGCGGCACCGACATGTCGGTCGATCTGATTCTGCGCATCGTCAATGCCGTGGAAAACGTCACCATGGTCAAGGAGAGCTCCGGCGACATCCAGCGCATGCACAAGCTGCAATTGCTCGGCGAAGGCCACGTGCCGTTCTACAACGGCTGCAATCCACTGGCACTGGAAGCATTCGCGGCCGGGGCGAAGGGCTGGTGCACGGCAGCGCCGAACCTGATTCCGCAGTTGAATCTGGATCTGTATGAAGCAGCGATGGCGGGCGATCTGGATCGCGCGCGGGATCTGTTTTATCGCCAGTTGCCGCTGCTGGACTTCATTCTGAAGGGCGGCTTGCCGGCGACGATCAAGGCCGGGTTACGCCAGACCGGGCTGGAGGTGGGTGATCCACGCCTGCCGGTATTTGCATTGAGCGCGGCTGGCCAGACCCAACTACAAACAATCCTGAAAACCCTGCGCTGATCCCCCGGCAATCAAACCCCCTGTAGGAGCTGCGGGCCCCGGCGGGGATTTTTTTTTTTTTTTTTTAAATTT
>NZ_JASCPK010000196.1:0-8510 GCF_029959385.1 Pseudomonas sp. PS01303 | reverse complement strand
CACCACCAACAGAACCAGCAACAGCAACAGCAACAGCAACAGCAACAGCAACAGCAACAGCAACAGCAACAGCAACAGCAACAACATCAAAAGCTGCAGGCAACAAAAAGCCCCGAACCAGTCGGGGCTTTTTGCGGGCGGTCGTGTGAGGCGCTTACTGGAACAGCGACTCGCTCGACAGGCCATTCTTCTCAAGGATTTCGCGAAGGCGCTTGAGGCCCTCTACCTGGATCTGCCGCACCCGCTCGCGCGTCAGGCCGATCTCCAGGCCTACATCTTCCAGCGTACTGCTCTCGTGGCCGCGCAGGCCGAAGCGACGAATCACCACCTCGCGCTGCTTGTCGGTCAGTTCCGAGAGCCATTGATCGATGCTCTGCGACAGGTCGTCATCCAGCAGCAGTTCACATGGATCGGTCGGACGATCATCCGTCAGGGTGTCCAGCAGGGTTTTATCCGAATCCGGACCCAGCGAGACGTCGACCGAAGAAACCCGTTCGTTGAGGCCGAGCATGCGCTTGACCTCGCCCACCGGTTTTTCCAGCAGGTTGGCGATTTCTTCGGGTGAAGGTTCGTGGTCGAGTTTTTGCGTCAGCTCGCGTGCAGCCCGCAGGTACACGTTGAGCTCCTTGACCACATGAATCGGCAACCGGATGGTCCGGGTCTGATTCATGATGGCGCGCTCGATGGTTTGACGAATCCACCAGGTGGCGTAGGTCGAGAAGCGGAAGCCGCGCTCGGGGTCGAACTTTTCCACCGCGCGGATCAGTCCGAGGTTGCCCTCTTCGATCAGATCCAGCAGCGACAGGCCCCGATTGACGTAACGCCGGGCGATTTTAACCACCAGCCGCAGGTTACTTTCGATCATGCGCTTGCGTCCGGCAGGGTCGCCACTTTGCGACAAGCGCGCAAAATGAACTTCTTCTTCCGGAGAGAGCAATGGGGAAAAACCGATTTCGTTGAGATACAACTGCGTGGCATCGAGTGCCCGCGTGTAGTCGATGTACTTATGCTGTTTGAGTGTCGCAGATTGTCTGGATTTGGAACGAACGGAAGGCGGTGCAGCCCCTTCATCATTCGACATCGAAGAATCCGAATCGATGCCGGCCTCCATAAGGAGAACCTCATCGTCGATGTCAAACTCCGGCACTTCTTTACTGAGAGCCATTGTTATAGTCCTTTGGTGAGTTCGACCCCAAGCTCAAGCGACGCCTTTATCCTTGGCAACGCTGGAGCCTGTCCCCTCTACGCGACGGAACAGGCTGGATGACAAATCAACGTCGTGGCAGGAACTGCAGTGGATCTACAGGTTTACCTTGGCGGCGAATCTCAAAATGCAGTTTCACCCGGTCTGTACCCGTTGACCCCATTTCGGCAATTGTCTGTCCGACCTTGACCTGCTGACCCTCCCGAACCAACAGCCTGCGGTTGTGACCGTAAGCACTGACGTAGGTTTCGCTGTGTTTGATGATGACTAATTCGCCGTAGCCCCTTAAGCCACTCCCGGCGTAAACCACCGTCCCATCAGACGCAGCTAAAACAGGCTGTCCCAAATCCCCGGCGATATCAATTCCTTTATTCAAACTACCGTTTGAAGAGAATTTTCCAATGAGAATGCCATTAGATGGCCATCCCCAGCCGGTCGGGGCTGGGCCTGCAGGAGGCATCGGAGCGGGGGTTTGCTTATTCGCGACGGACGGTGCAGCGCCCGTAGAACCGGTGGTTGTGGTGGTCGTCGTGCCATTCGCCTGGCGCCGGATTACCGTGGTTTTGCTCGACGAAGAAGGCGAAGAACTCGAGTTGCTTACCACCGCGCTCGACGTTGAACCGGTGCGCCCGTCAAAGCGAATTGTCTGACCCGGATGGATCGTATACGGCGTAGGAATATTGTTCCGGGCGGCGAGGGCTTTGTAGTCCCAGCCGTAGCGAAAAGCGATCGAAAACATCGTATCGCCCGGACGGACTACGTACTGCCCGGTCGTCACTGTCGGACGCTGGGCGACCGCCTTGTTGCGATCGACGACACTCACGTTGCTCGATTTGGTGCTGGAGCAACCGACCAGCAAGGTGCTCAAGACAAGGCCAGTCACCAGGCGCTGAAAGCTCGTGTTACCCATACGCTGCGCAATGACTGTGAGACTCACCCGCCGCTCCCTTTGTGGTGGCTGAAAAATTGGAATGCCGGATTTCGGCATGAACTGTCGCAAGTATAACGGGCAGATTCGGCTTTACCCTTAATGAAGCGAAATCGCTTCACGCACACGTTTGCCAGCTGGCAATACGCTACGTTTAATCCGCTATCGCCGGTGTAAGACCGGAGCCGTTGAAAGGAATTCAACAGCGGCGAACAAATGCTCAGGCCAACGGCCCGTTGAGCAATGGAACGAAGCGCACCGCCCCCAGAACGTGACGGGAAAAACCGTTTTCTTCACGCACGATCAACAACAACTGCTGAACTTCGCCGGAGCCGACCGGAATCACCATGCGCCCGCCCGGGGCCAATTGATCCAGCAAGGCTTGCGGCACATCGGTGGCCACGGCGGTTACGATGATGCCGTTGTACGGCGCCAGCGCCGGCCAGCCTTCCCAGCCATCGCCCCAACGAAAAACCACGTTGCGCAGGTTCAGCTCGACCAGACGTTCCTTGGCCCGATCCTGCAAAACCTTGATCCGCTCAACCGAAAAAACTCGCTCAACCAGTTGCGACAACACCGCCGTCTGGTAACCGGAACCGGTGCCGATCTCCATCACTTTATCCAGCGGCCCGGCCTCGAGCAGCAGCTCGCTCATGCGCGCCACCATATAAGGCTGGGAAATGGTCTGGTTGTGGCCAATCGGCAGTGCCGTGTCTTCGTATGCGCGATGCGCCAGCGCTTCATCGACGAACAGATGGCGCGGCGTGCGGCGAATCACTTCGAGTACCTTGGCGTTCGACACGCCTTCTTCATACAGACGCTGGATCAGGCGTTCCCGCGTGCGCTGGGAAGTCATGCCTATGCCGCTGCGCAGTCTGTCGTCGTGTTCGCGAGCCATCAGCGCAGTCCCTCCAGCCAGCCGTCGAGACTTCTGAAGGCATCGTTGAAGGTGCGATCAAGCTGCAACGGGGTGATGGAAACGTAGCCCTGCATCACCGCATGGAAGTCTGTGCCCGGGCCGCCGTCTTCGGCGTCGCCGGCAGCAGCAATCCAGTAACCGGCCTTGCCACGCGGATCGACCACTTTCATCGGCGCCGCCGCCCGGGCGCGATGGCCGAGACGGGTCAGCTGAATGCCGCGAATGTGATCGATCGGCAGATTCGGAATGTTCACGTTGAGCACCGTGCGCGGCGGCAGATCGAGCCCGGCGTGGGCCTCGACCAGTTTGCGCGCGAAGTACGCCGCTGTCGGCAGATTATCCACCTGACGCGAGACCAGCGAAAAAGCGAACGACGGACGTTCAAGGAAGCGCCCTTCAAGGGCCGCTGCCACGGTTCCGGAATACAGCACATCGTCACCGAGATTGGCGCCGAGATTGATGCCCGACACGACCATGTCCGGCTGGCGTTCCAGCAAGCCATTGAGGCCCAGGTGCACGCAGTCGGTCGGGGTGCCGTTGAGGCTGATAAAGCCGTTGGCCAGGTATTGCGGGTGCAACGGACGGTCGAGCGTCAGCGAACTGCTGGCGCCGCTTTTGTCCTGCTCCGGGGCGATAACCACGCATTCGGTGTAATCCGCCAGCGCAGCATAAAGCGCGGCGAGACCGGGTGCGGTTACCCCATCGTCGTTAGAAATCAGAATACGCATGGGCTGTCCGTCTGCCCCACCGGCACCAGATCAACGAGCTCGCGCACCAATACGGTGGCAAAGCATCCGGCCGGGAGGACGAATTCCAGTTGCAGAATGTCAGGCTGGGGATAATGCCACGTCAACCCGCCAATGGGCAGCCGCAGGATGCGACGCTCGTGGCTCATGCCGGCGTGAATCAACCAATCGCGCAGCTCCGCTTCGCGCGCGGCAATCCCCTGCTCCAGTTCATGGACAACGCCTGCGGTCGGCGAGTCACCTTCGCCCCACTGCGGGCCGGTCGGATGCAGATCGAGAATCGCCAGACGCGGGTCGCTGCATTCAGCTTCACCGGCGGGGAAAAAGCTGCGACTGTCGGTAAACGCGAGCAGATCACCGACTTGCGCTTGCTGCCAAGTGCCATCGGCCACACGCGCCGCCAACACCTGATTGAACAGAAAGCTACGCGCCGTCGACAGCAGTCGCGAACGCACGTTGCGCTGCTCCGGCAAGGCTTTGCGCGCCGCCCACCCACGCGCATCAACGACGTTACCGCCGTCATGGCCGAAACGCTGGGCGCCGAAATAATTGGGAATGCCTTGCTTGGCGATCAGTTGCAAACGTTGTTCGATCGCGTCTTTGTCGCCAGCGAACTGGGTCAGGCGCAAGGTGAAACCATTGGCCGAGTGTGCGCCGCGTTGCAGCTTGCGCTTGTGGCGCGTGGTCTTGAGGATCTTCAGCGTGTCGTTTTCCGCCGCCGACAGATCTGGATCAGCCTTGCCCGGCAATTGCACGCTGAACCACTGACGGGTCAGCGCCTGCCGATCCTTGAGGCCGGCATAGCTGACGGTGCGCAACGGCACGCCGGCAGCCTTGGCAATACGTCGTGCAGCTTCTTCAGTGTTGAGGCCACGCTTTTCGACCCAGATCCACAGGTGTTCACCGTCGCCGCTGAACGGGATGTCGAGGACTTCATCGACCTGAAAATCTTCAGCGATGGCTTTCAGTACCGCCGTGCCGAGGGGTTCGCCATAGGCACGCGGGCCGAGCAGTTGCAGTTCATTCATGCGCGCAGCAACAAGGCAACGGAGTGCACGGCGATGCCTTCTTCGCGACCGACAAAGCCAAGCTTTTCGGTGGTGGTAGCTTTCACGTTCACTTGATCCAACTCAACTTGAAGATCCGCCGCGATCAGCGCGCGCATCGATTCGATATGCGGGGCCATTTTCGGTGCCTGGGCAACGATGGTGTTGTCGACGTTGCCGACTTTCCAGCCTTTGGCGTGGATCAGCGCGACCACATGCCGCAGCAGCGCGCGGCTGTCGGCGCCCTTGAATTGCGGGTCGGTGTCCGGGAAGTGTTTGCCGATATCACCCAGCGCCGCAGCACCGAGCAAGGCATCGCTCAAGGCGTGCAGCAGGACGTCACCGTCGGAATGAGCGAGCAGCCCGAAGCTGTGTGCAATGCGCACGCCGCCCAGAGTAATGAAATCGCCTTCAGCGAAACGATGCACATCATAGCCGTGGCCAATACGCATAAAAAAACGCCCCGATTTTTGTCAGGGCGTGATTCTACCCGCATTAGCCCTTGAGGGCGCGTGCATGATGTTGCAAGTGGTCGTCAATGAAGCTCGCGATGAAGAAATAGCTGTGGTCGTAGCCCGGTTGCAGACGCAATGTCAGCGGATGGCCCGCTTGTTTTGCCGCTTGTTGCAGGGTTTCGGGTTTCAGCTGTTTTTCAAGGAAGTCGTCGCGATCACCTTGATCAACCAGCAGCGGCAATTGTTCATCCGCTTCAGCGATCAGTGCGCAGGCATCCCACTCTTTCCACTTCGAACGGTCTTCGCCCAGATAACGCGAAAACGCCTTCTGCCCCCACGGGCAATCCATCGGGTTATTGATCGGCGAAAAGGCTGACACCGATTGGTAACGACCGGGGTTGCGCAGCGCACAAACCAACGCACCGTGGCCGCCCATGGAGTGGCCGCTGATGCTGCGTTTGTCCGACGCGGGGAAATGCGCTTCAACCAGTGAAGGCAATTCCTGCACGACATAGTCATGCATCCGATAGTGCCGCGACCAAGGTTCCTGCGTCGCATTCAGATAGAAGCCGGCACCGAGACCGAAATCCCAGGCGCCATCCGGATCGCCCGGCACATCCGGGCCACGCGGACTGGTGTCGGGCGCGACGATGATCAGACCAAGCTCGGCGGCCATGCGCTGGGCGCCAGCCTTGTGCATAAAGTTCTCGTCGGTGCAGGTCAGGCCGGACAGCCAGTACAGCACCGGCAGTTTGCCGCCCTGCTCCGCTTGCGGCGGCAGGTACACGGCGAACACCATGTCGCAACCGAGCACGTCGGAGCGATGGCGATAGCGTTTGTGCCAGCCACCGAAACTTTTCTGACAGGAGATGTTTTCCAGGCTCATGTAAAGACTCCTACGCGGTCACGGCAACACGCCTTCACGACGTGTCGCCATGTCCCGGCGATTGATCAGAAATGAATGACGGTACGGATGCTCTTGCCTTCGTGCATCAGGTCGAACGCTTTGTTGATGTCTTCCAGGCCCATGGTGTGGGTGATGAAAGTATCCAGCGGGATCTCGCCGCTTTGCGCCATGTCGACATAGCTTGGCAACTCGGTACGGCCGCGCACGCCGCCGAATGCCGAACCGCGCCAGACGCGACCGGTCACCAACTGGAATGGACGGGTCGCGATTTCCTGGCCGGCACCGGCGACACCGATGATTACCGACTCGCCCCAACCTTTGTGGCAGCACTCAAGCGCGGCGCGCATCAGTTGCACGTTGCCGATGCATTCGAAGGAGAAGTCGACGCCGCCATCGGTCATGTCGACGATCACTTCCTGAATCGGGCGATCGAAATCTTTCGGGTTCACGCAGTCGGTGGCACCGAGTTGCTTGGCGATCTCGAACTTGGCCGGGTTGATGTCGATGGCGATGATGCGCGCAGCCTTGGCTTTCACAGCGCCGATCACCGCAGACAGACCAATACCGCCCAGACCGAAGATGGCCACGGTGTCACCCGGTTTGACTTTGGCGGTGTTGAGCACGGCGCCGATGCCGGTGGTGACGCCGCAACCGAGCAGGCAAACCTTTTCCAGTGGGGCGTCTTTGGAAATCTTCGCCACGGAGATTTCCGGCAGTACGGTGTATTCCGAGAACGTCGAAGTACCCATGTAGTGGAAAATCGTTTCGCCCTTGTAGGAAAAGCGCGAAGTGCCGTCCGGCATCAGACCTTTGCCCTGGGTCGCGCGAATCGCCTGACACAGGTTGGTCTTGCCCGACTTACAGAATTTGCACTGACCACATTCCGGGGTGTACAGCGGAATCACGTGATCGCCAACGGCAACCGAGGTCACGCCCTCGCCGATCGCTTCAACGATGGCGCCACCTTCGTGGCCAAGGATCGACGGGAAGATGCCTTCCGGATCAGCGCCGGACAGGGTGTAGGCGTCAGTGTGGCAAACACCGGAAGCGACGACGCGCAGCAATACTTCACCGGCCTTGGGCATGGCGACATCGACTTCTACGATTTCCAGCGGCTTTTTGGCCTCGAAGGCAACGGCGGCGCGCGACTTGATCATACTGACTCTCCAGTGAATCCAATGAATAAAAAAACCAGACAGCGAGTGTAGTTCAGCGCTGGCTGATGAATAATCCGGACAAATGCAAAATATTATTGCCGTACAGGGATAATCCAATGTCCGAGAACCGCTGGGAAGGCATCGACGAGTTCGTCGCCGTCGCCGAGTGCAGCCAATTCACCGCTGCGGCCGAACGCCTTGGGGTTTCTTCCTCCCACGTCAGTCGACAAATCGTACGACTGGAAGAGCGTTTGCAGACGCGTCTGCTCTATCGCAGTACCCGCCGGGTGACGCTGACCGAGGCCGGGCAGACGTTCCTCCAGCATTGCCAACGTTTGCAGGATGGTCGCGAGGAAGCATTGCGCGCGGTCGGCGACCTGACCAGCGAACCGAAAGGCATGCTGCGCATGACCTGTGCCGTAGCGTATGGCGAACGCTTTATCGTGCCGTTGGTGACACGGTTTATGGGGCTGTATCCGCAGTTGCGCATTGATATCGAGCTGAGCAACCGCCAACTCGATCTGGTGCATGAAGGGCTGGATCTGGCGATTCGCTTGGGTCGGTTACAGGATTCGCGCTTGGTCGCCGCACGACTGGCCCCCCGGCGCATGTACCTGTGTGCGTCACCGTCCTACCTGGAACGGTATGGACGCCCACACAGTTTGTCGGAATTGAGTCGGCATAATTGCCTGATCGGCAGCTCGGACATTTGGCAACTGGAACAGAACGGGCGGGAATTTTCTCAGCGGGTGCAGGGAAACTGGCGCTGCAACAGTGGGCAAGCGGTGCTGGACGCGGCGTTGCAGGGCGTCGGGTTGTGTCAGTTGCCGGATTATTACGTACTGGAGCATCTGCACAGTGGCGCGTTGATTTCGCTGCTGGAGGCGCATCAGCCGCCGAATACGGCGGTGTGGGCGCTTTATCCACAGCAGCGGCATCTGTCGCCGAAGGTGCGCAAGTTGGTGGATTTTTTGAAGGAGGGATTGGCTGAGCGGCCGGAGTATCGAGGGTAAATCATGCGTTGTCTGAGCGGGCCCCTTCGCGAGCAGGCTCGCTCCCACAGGGGATTTTCAGTGGAGGCAAAACGTGGGGCCGGCACAAATCAAATGTGGGATCGAGCCTGCTCGCGAAGGCAATCGGACAGGCAC
>NZ_JASCPK010000195.1:0-8570 GCF_029959385.1 Pseudomonas sp. PS01303 | reverse complement strand
TGATTTATCCCCGATGGACTGCGCAGCAGTCCCTTCTTTTAATTCGAAGAGCGCGGGCCGCTGCGCGCCCCATCGGGGATAAATCCCCTCGCCACAGAGGTAATTTGAGCAAGCAGCGCGCCTGGATTAACCCCCCATTAACCCGCGATCTTTTTCCTGTCCAGACAAGCTGTTACTGTACGGCCCACAAAGCCCAAGCCGCCTGGATCAGATCTGACTTGAAGCGTCCCCTCCTCCTGCTCCTGATCAGCCTGGCCTTGAGTTCAACCGCAAGCGCGACGATTACCGAAAGTCACGGTTATGCGCAGTTCGGTACGCTCAAGTACCCGGCCAGATTTACCCACTTCGACTGGGTCAACCCGCAAGCGCCCAAGGGCGGTACGTTGCGGGTGATGGCGTTTGGCACCTTCGATACGGTCAACCCATACACCTTCAAGGGCACCAGCCCGGTCACCACGCCGAATTTCCTCCAGTACGGCATCAATGAGCTGAACGAGCCGCTGATGGTCGGCACTGGCCAGTATTCGCCTTCCGGTGACGAGCCGGCGTCCAGCTATGGCTTGATCGCGCAATCGGTGGAGTACAGCGAAGATCGCAGCTGGGTGGTGTTCAATCTGCGCCCCGAGGCACGTTTCCACGACGGCACGCCGATCACCGCTTACGACGTCGCGTTCTCCTATCGTTTGCTGCTCAAGGACGGCCATCCGCTATACCGCACCGCCCTTCAGGAAGTGCTGCGCGTCGATATCCTCAATCCGCAGCGCATTCGCTTCGTGCTCAAGCGCTCGGGCAATCCGCTGTTGATCCTGCGCCTCGGGGAATTGCCGGTGCTGCCGCAGCACTACTGGAAAGACCGCGACTTCAAAGCCACCACCTTCGAACCGCCGCTGGGCAGCGGCCCGTATCGCATCACTTCGGTGACGCCGGGCCGGCAGTTGATCTTCGAGCGGGTCAAGGATTACTGGGGCAAGGACTTGGCGGTCAATCGCGGCAAGTACAACTTCGATCGCATGGAAGTCGAGTTCTACCGCGACAGCGATGTCGCCTTCGAAGCGTTCAAGGCCGGCGAGTTCGACATCTACATCGAGCATCAGGCGAAGAACTGGGCCAACGGCTACAACTTCCCGGCCATCCGCCGTGGCGACGTGATCAAGGCGCAGATCCCGCACCAGATCCCGACCCAAAGTCAGGGCCTGTTCATGAACACCCGCCGCGCCACGTTCGCCGACGTCAAAACCCGCGAAGCGCTGGGGCTGATGTTCGACTTCGAATGGACCAACCGCGCGCTGTTCAGCGATGCCTACAAGCGCACCACCAGTTACTACCCGAACAGCGAATTCAGCGCCAGTGGCCTGCCGGTCGGGCACGAATGGCTGATGCTCAAACCGTACAAGGAGCAACTGCCGGCCAAGCTGTTCACCGAGCCGTTCACGTTGCCGCAAACCGACGGCCGCGGCATTCCTCGCGAGACCATGCGCAAAGCGCTGGCCCTGCTCGCCGAGGCCGGCTTGAAGCTCAACGGCCAGCGCCTGCAAAACGCCGACGGCCAGCCGCTGCGTTTCGAACTGCTGCTGGTCAACCCGAATCTGGAGCGCATCCTCCAGCCGTACATTGAGAACCTCAACAGCATCGGCATCGACGCGCGCCTGCGCACGGTCGATCGCGCGCAGTACAAACAGCGCCTCGATCAGTTCGATTTCGACATGATCCTGATGACGCTCAACCAGACCCTCAGCCCGGGCCTTGAGCAGTGGCAGTACTTCCATTCCAGTCAGGTCGGGGTCAAGGGCAGCAAAAATTACGCGGGCATCGCCAACCCGGTGGTCGATCACCTGCTCGAACAATTGCTCGCCGCGCGCACCCGCGATGAACAGGTCGCCGCCGGCAAGGCGCTCGACCGCGTGCTGCTCTGGCAGCACTACAGCATTCCCAACTGGTACCTGAATTATCACCGCCTGGCCTACCGCAACCGGTTGGCCTTCGTCACCACGCCGCCCTACACCCTGGGCCTGAGCGCGTGGTGGCTGAAGTCTTCGGAGAAAGATCGATGAAACCCATCCGCGCCCTGCTCGTCCAGGCCAGCGGCTTGCTGTTCGCCGGGCTGGCCTTTGCCGCCCCGCAACACGCCGTGACCCTGTACAACGAGCCGCCGAAATACCCGGCCGATTTCAAGCATTTCGATTACGTGAATCCCGACGCGCCCAAGGGCGGCGTATTCCGTCAGGCCGGTTTTGGTGGCTTCGACAGCCTCAACCCGTTTATCAGCAAAGGCGTGCCGGCCGATGACATCGGGCAGATCTACGACACCCTGACCAAGCACAGCCTCGACGAGCCGTTCACCGAATATGGCCTGATCGCCGGCAAGATCGAAAAGGCCCCGGACAACAGCTGGGTGCGGTTCTACCTGCGCCCCGAAGCACGTTTCCACGACGGTCATCCAGTGCGCGCCGACGACGTGGTGTTCAGCTTCAACACGCTGACCAAGGAAGGCTCGCCGATGTATCGCGGCTACTACAGCGACGTGTCCGAAGTCATCGCCGAAGACCCGCTGAAAGTGCTGTTCAAGTTCAAGCACAACAATAATCGCGAGTTGCCGCTGATTCTCGGCCAGTTGCCGGTGCTGCCAAAACACTGGTGGGCCGATCGCGATTTCAGCAAGGGCAATCTGGAAATTCCGCTCGGCAGCGGCCCGTATAAGGTTGCCGAAGTGAAGGCCGGCCGTTCGATACGGTACGAGCGGGTCAAGGATTATTGGGGCAAGGATCTGCCGGTCAACCGTGGCTTCTACAATTTCGACACGATGACCAGCGATTACTACCGCGACAACACCGTCGCCGTCGAAGCGCTGAAAGCCGGGCAGTTCGATTTCTGGCTGGAGATGACCGCGAAAAACTGGGCCAACGCTTACAACATCCCGGCCGTCAACGAGGGCCGTTTGATCAAGGAATTGATCCCCAACAGCAACCCGACCGGCATGCAGGGTTTCGTCTACAACCTGCGCCGTCCGGTGTTCCAGGACATACGGGTGCGCCAGGCGCTCGGTTTGCTGTTCGATTTCGAATGGACCAATAAACAACTGTTCAACGGTGCCTACTTCCGCACCCGCAGCTATTTCGAAAACTCGGAAATGGCCGCCACCGGCCTGCCCGACGCCGATCAACTGGCGATCCTCGACCCGTTCCGCAACAAGCTCCCGGCGCAGGTGTTCAGCGAAGCCTTCGACAACCCGAAGACCGACGCCAGCGGCATGATCCGCAATCACCAGCGCGAGGCCTATCAACTGCTGCAAGAGGCTGGCTGGAAGATCGTCGACGACAAAATGGTCGACGCCACCGGCAAACCGGTGGTGATCGAATTCCTCCTCGCCCAGACCGAATTCGAACGCGTGTTGCTGCCGTTCAAGCGCAACCTCAGCGACCTTGGCATCGAACTGGTGATCCGCCGCGTCGACGTTTCGCAGTACATCAACCGCGTGCGCTCGCGGGACTTCGACATGATCGTCGGCAGCTTCCCGCAATCCAATTCGCCGGGTAACGAGCAGCGCGAATTCTGGATGAGCGCCGCTGCCGACAAGGCCAGCAGCCGCAACACCATGGGCTTGAAGGATCCGATCGTCGATCAACTGGTCGAGAGCCTGATCAACGCCGACTCGCGCGCCAGCCTGGTGGCCCACGCCCGCGCGCTGGATCGCGTGTTGCAGTGGGGCTACTACGTGGTGCCCAACTGGCACATCAAGACCTGGCGCGTGGCGTACTGGAATCACATCGGCCATCCGAAGGTCTCACCCAAGTACGACATCGGCATCAACACCTGGTGGGTCAAGCCTGACGCTAAACCGGCGGTAGAAGTCGAAACCAAACTGCAAGCCGACCCTGCGGGCACGGAGTAATGATGCTGGCGTATATTTTTCGGCGACTGCTACTGATCATCCCGACCCTGTTCGGCATTCTGCTGATCAACTTCGTGATCATTCAGGCCGCGCCCGGTGGCCCGGTGGAACAGATGATCGCCAAGCTCGAAGGCTTCGAGGGCGCCACCAGCCGCATTGCCGGCGGCGGCGCCGAAGTGTCGGTGGCCGGTTCCTCCTATCGCGGCGCGCAAGGGCTGGACCCGGCGCTGATCAAGGAAATCGAGCACATGTACGGGTTCGACAAGTCGGCCCCGGAACGCCTGTGGATCATGGTCAAGAACTACGCCTCGCTGGATTTCGGCGACAGCTTTTTCCGCGACGCCAAGGTCATCGACCTGATCAAGGAAAAGATGCCGGTGTCGATCTCGCTGGGGCTGTGGAGCACGTTGATCATGTACCTGGTGTCGATCCCGCTGGGGATCGCCAAGGCCACGCGACACGGCAGTCACTTCGATGTGTGGACCAGTTCGGCGATCATCGTCGGCTACGCGATCCCAGCGTTCCTTTTTGCGATCCTGCTGATCGTGGTGTTTGCCGGCGGCAGTTATCTCGACTGGTTTCCGTTACGCGGGCTGACCTCGAACAACTTCGATGAGCTGAGTTTCGGCGGCAAGATCCTCGATTACTTCTGGCACCTCGCGCTGCCAGTTACAGCACTGGTGATCGGCAACTTCGCGACCATGACCCTGCTGACCAAAAACAGCTTCCTCGACGAAATCAACAAACAATACGTGGTCACCGCCAAGGCCAAAGGCCTGACCCGCCATCGCGTGCTCTACGGCCACGTGTTTCGCAACGCCATGCTGTTGGTGATTGCCGGTTTCCCCTCGGCGTTCATCGGCATCTTCTTCACCGGTTCGCTGCTGGTGGAAGTGATTTTCTCTCTGGACGGTCTCGGTCTGATGAGTTTCGAAGCGGCGATCAACCGCGATTACCCGGTGGTGTTCGGCACCTTGTTCATCTTCACCCTGCTCGGGCTGGTGGTGAAACTGATCGGCGACCTCACCTACACCCTGGTCGATCCGCGCATCGACTTCGAAAGCCGGGAGCATTGAGATGAACCTGTCCCCTCTCAACCGCCGCCGCTTCGAACTGTTCAAGGCCAACAAGCGCGGCTGGTGGTCGCTGTGGCTGTTTCTGATTTTGTTCGGGCTTAGCCTCGGCGCTGAGCTGATCGCCAACGACAAGCCGCTGGTGGTGCATTACGACAACAGTTGGTATTTCCCAGCGATCAAGCGCTATCCGGAAACGACGTTTGGCGGCGAATTCCCGCTGGAAGCCAACTACAAGAGCCCGTACATCCGCGAACTGCTCAAGGCCAAGGATGCGTGGGTGTTGTGGGCGCCGATTCCGTACAACTACCAGAGCATCAATTACGACCTGAAAGTCCCGGCGCCGGCGCCACCGTCGGCGGACAACCTGCTCGGTACCGACGATCAGGGTCGCGACGTGTTGGCGCGGGTGATTTACGGCTTCCGTATTTCCGTGCTGTTCGCGCTGACGCTGACCGTGTTGAGTTCGATCATCGGCGTGATTGCCGGCGCACTGCAGGGTTTTTATGGCGGCTGGGTCGATCTGGCCGGGCAGCGTTTTCTGGAGATCTGGTCGGGGCTGCCGGTGCTGTATCTGCTGATCATTCTTGCCAGTTTTGTGCAGCCGAATTTCTGGTGGCTGCTGGGGATCATGCTGTTGTTCTCCTGGATGAGCCTGGTCGACGTGGTGCGCGCCGAGTTTCTCCGGGGTCGCAACCTCGAATACGTGCGTGCGGCGCGGGCGCTGGGCATGCAGAACGGCGCGATCATGTTCCGCCACATCCTGCCCAACGCGATGGTCTCGACCATGACGTTTATGCCGTTCATCCTCACCGGCGCCATCGGCACCCTCACCGCGCTGGACTTCCTCGGTTTCGGTTTGCCGGCCGGCAGTCCGTCGTTGGGTGAACTGGTCGCGCAGGGCAAATCCAACCTGCAAGCGCCGTGGCTGGGCATCAGCGCCTTTGCCGTGCTGGCGTTAATGTTGAGTTTGCTGGTGTTTATCGGCGAGTCTGCTCGCGATGCCTTCGACCCGAGGAAGTGAAATGAATCAGGACAATCTGATCGAAGTGCGCGACCTCGCCGTCGAATTCGGTTTCGGTGAGCGCATACACCGCGTCGTCGAGGGCGTGAGTTTTGACATCAAGCGTGGCGAAACCCTGGCGTTGGTCGGCGAATCCGGCTCGGGCAAATCGGTGACTGCACACTCGATCCTGCGGTTGTTGCCCTACCCGATGGCCCGCCATCCGGCTGGCAGCATCAATTACGCCGGGCAAAACCTGCTGGACCTGAGCGAAAAAACCATTCGGCACATTCGCGGCAATCGCATCGCGATGATTTTTCAGGAGCCGATGACCTCGCTGAACCCGTTGCACTCGATCGAGAAGCAGATCAACGAAGTCCTCGGCATCCACAAAGGCCTGACCGGCAAAGTCGCGACCAAGCGCACTTTGGAGCTGCTGGAGATGGTCGGCATCCCTGAGCCGCACAAGCGCCTCAAGGCCCTGCCCCATGAATTGTCTGGTGGCCAGCGCCAGCGCGTGATGATTGCGATGGCCTTAGCCAACGAGCCGGAACTGCTGATTGCCGACGAGCCGACCACGGCACTGGACGTGACCGTTCAGCTGAAAATCCTCGATTTGCTCAAGGAATTGCAGGCCCGATTGGGCATGTCGCTGTTACTGATCAGTCACGATCTGAACCTCGTGCGAAGAATTGCGCATCGTGTATGTGTCATGCAGCGCGGTTGCATCGTCGAACAGGCATCGTGCGAAGAGCTGTTCCGTTCGCCGCAGCATCCGTACACTCGGGAATTGCTCGGCGCGGAGCCCAGCGGAGGCCCGGCGACCAATAAAATCGGCGCGCCGTTGCTTGAGGTCGAGGACTTGAAAGTCTGGTTCCCGATCAAGAAAGGCCTGCTCAAACGCACGGTGGATCACGTCAAGGCAGTGGACGGCATCAATTTCAGCCTGCCTCAGGGTCAGACTCTGGGGATTGTCGGCGAAAGCGGTTCCGGCAAATCCACGCTGGGTCTGGCGATTTTGCGTTTGATCGGCAGCAAAGGCGCGATCCGCTTTGAAGGCAAGCAGCTAGACTGCCTGACGCAGAACGAGGTTCGCCCGTTGCGTCGGGAGATGCAGGTGGTGTTTCAGGATCCGTTTGGCAGCCTGAGCCCGCGCATGTGTGTCAGCGATATCGTTGGCGAAGGCCTGCGGATTCACAAGATGGGCACCGCCGAGGAGCAACAGGCGGCGATTATTGCGGCATTGAAGGAGGTAGGTCTGGATCCGGAAACCCGGCACCGCTACCCCCACGAATTTTCCGGTGGGCAACGGCAACGAATTGCCATTGCCCGGGCTTTGGTGCTGAAACCGGCGCTGATCCTGCTGGACGAGCCGACTTCGGCGCTCGACCGGACGGTGCAGCGGCAAGTGGTGGAGCTGTTGCGTTCACTGCAAGCCAAGTACAACCTGACGTATTTGTTTATCAGCCATGACCTGGCTGTCGTCAAAGCGCTGAGCCACCAGTTGATGGTGGTCAAGCATGGCCAAGTGGTCGAACAGGGAGACGCGCAAAGTATTTTTGCCGCCCCCCAACATCCGTATACACAGCAGTTGCTGGAAGCCGCTTTTTTGGCACCAGCCACTGCGCAATAACCTGAAAGAGGAGCAACACATGGGTTTTCTCGCCGGTAAGCGCGTACTGATCGTCGGTGTCGCCAGCAAGCTGTCCATCGCATCCGGCATCGCTGCCGCCATGCATCGCGAGGGCGCTGAGCTTGCCTTCACTTATCAGAACGACAAACTGAAAGGTCGTGTTGAAGAATTCGCCCAAGGCTGGGGTTCGAGCCCTGAGCTGTGCTTCCCGTGCGACGTGGCCAGCGATGAAGAAATCGCCAAGGTCTTCGAAGCACTGAGCAAGAAGTGGGATGGCCTGGACTGCATCGTCCACTCCGTAGGCTTCGCCCCGGGCGACCAACTGGACGGCGACTTCACCGAAGCCACCACCCGTGACGGTTTCCGCATCGCTCACGACATCAGCGCCTACAGCTTCGTGGCCCTGGCCAAAGCCGGCCGCGAAATGATGAAAGGCCGCAACGGCAGCCTGCTGACCCTGTCGTACCTGGGCGCCGAGCGCACCATGCCGAACTACAACGTGATGGGCATGGCCAAGGCTTCGCTGGAAGCTGGCGTACGTTACCTGGCCGGCTCCCTGGGCCCGGACGGCACCCGCGTCAACTGCGTATCGGCTGGCCCGATCCGTACCCTGGCAGCCTCGGGCATCAAGAACTTCCGTAAAATGCTGGCCGCCAACGAAGCGCAAACCCCGCTGCGTCGCAACGTCACCATCGACGAAGTCGGCAACGCCGGCGCCTTCCTGTGCTCCGACCTGGCGTCGGGCATCAGCGGCGAAATCATGTACGTCGACGGCGGCTTCAACACCACCGCCATGGGCAACATCGAAGAGTGATCTTCGCTTAGCCGATAAAAAAACCCGCCAACCTGGCGGGTTTTTTTATGCCCGCAACCCCGCCTCCTGTGGGAGTGGGCTTGCTCGCGAAGGCGGTGGGTCAGGCGATGATGATGTTGAAGGGATGGACGCCTTCGCGAGCAAGCTCGCTCCCACAG
>NZ_JASCPK010000194.1:0-8573 GCF_029959385.1 Pseudomonas sp. PS01303 | reverse complement strand
CCCCGATCCTGTAGGAGTGAGCCTGCTCGCGATGACTTTATTTCAGTCGACATCTTCATCGACTGAGATTGCCAATCGCGAGCAGGCTCACTCCTACATGGATTTGTGTTTCTTGCCCGAAAATCAGGCGACTACGGCCTCAGCTGGCGAGACGATGCTGGTCTTGCCTCCGCGGGATTTGCCGGAGCTCAGATACTCGGCAATCGACTCCTGCGTCACCTCACCGAGGAACACCCGCTCGGCGTCCATCACCGGCAACCACGAACGGTTGAACTCGTACATGCGCGACAACAGAATGCGCAGATGCTCGTCGTACGCGGCGGTGGCGTTGAACTCACGCAGGAATTGCGCACAAGTGCCAGTCTGACGGTGCAGATCACGACGACGCACATAGCCCAGTGCCTTGTTATCAGCACAAGTGACGACGACATAACGACGGTCATGTTCATCCATCAATTCCAGCGCATCGGCCACTGGCGTTTCCGGGCTCACCGATGGCGCGTTGTCCGCCGCATCTTCCGCTTTGACCAACAGCAGACGTTTGAGCGTACTGTCCTGACCCACAAAGTTGCTGACAAAGTCGTCCGCCGGGTGCGCGAGCAGCGTGTCCGGGTGATCGATCTGCAGCAGTTTGCCGGCGCGGAAAATCGCGATCTTGTCGCCGAGTTTGATCGCTTCGTCGATGTCGTGGCTGACCATGATCACAGTCTTGTTCAGCGCGCGCTGCATCTCGAAGAATTCGTTCTGGATCATCTCGCGGTTGATCGGGTCGACCGCACCGAACGGTTCGTCCATCAGCAGCAGCGGCGCATCGGCGGCCAGTGCACGGATCACGCCGATGCGCTGTTGCTGACCACCGGACAGTTCACGCGGGTAGCGATGCAGATACTGCTTGGGCTCAAGCTTGATCATGCTCATCAACTCGCGGGCGCGGTCGTGGCATTTCTGTTTGTCCCAGCCGAGCAGTTTCGGCACGACGACGATGTTCTCTTCGATGGTCATGTTCGGGAACAGACCGATCTGCTGGATCACGTAGCCGATGTTGCGACGCAGAGTTACTTCGTCGAGGTCGGTGGTGTCTTCGCCGTTGATGAGGATCTTGCCCGAGGTCGGTTTGATCAGGCGGTTGATCATTTTCAGCGTGGTGCTTTTGCCGCAACCCGATGGCCCGAGGAACACACAGATCTCGCCTTCATTGACGGTCAGGCTCACCGAGTCCACGGCTTTGACATCTTTGCCGTTGCTTTGGAAAGTTTTGCTGAGGTTTTGAAGTTCGATCATTTGAGGAGTCCTTTTGGAGTCAACGAGCGTTGCAGCCATTGGAGAAACAGGTCAGCGAAAATGGCCAGAAGACTGACCAGCAGCGCGCCGACGATCAGCATCGACATGTCACTGCGGCTGATGGACGCGAGGATCAACACACCGAGACCGCCGGCGCCGATGGTCGCGGCAATGGTCATTACGCCGATGTTCATCACCACGGCGGTGCGCACGCCGGCGAGGATGACCGGCACCGCGATTGGCAGTTCGACCATGCGCAGGCGCTGGCCGAAGGTCATGCCGATGCCGCGTGCGGCTTCACGTATGCCGGGTTCGACGCCGGTGAGGGCGAGGTAGGTGTTGCGCATGATTGGCAGCAGTGAATAGAGGAACACGGCGGTGATCGCCGGCATCGGGCCGAGGCCCTGACCGAACTTCGAGTAGAACGGCAGCAGCAAACCGAACAGCGCAATCGACGGCACGGTCAGCAGCACGGTGGCGCTGGCCTGTAGCGGGCCGGCGAGACTCGGGAAGCGCGTCATCAAAATGCCCAGCGGCACGCCGACGACAATCGCCAACGTTACAGCGATGCCGACCAGGGTGATGTGCTGCCAGGTCAGGTGCATCACCTGTTGCCAGTCGAGATGGGAAAAGGCGTTGAAGAATTCCATGACTTTTCCTCCTTTAATTCAGCGGATGTTGGCGCAGGAAATCGGCGGCAACGGACGATGGGCTTTCATGATCGACATCGACCCGCGCATTGAGCTGGCGCATGGTTTCGTCGTCGAACAGTTCGGCCAGCGGCTTGAGTTGCTCGGCCAGTTTCGGGTTGGCGTCCAGTGTTGCCTGGCGCACCACGGGCGCAGCGGTGTAATCGGGGAAGTAGTGTTTGTCGTCTTCCAACAGCTTCAGGCCAAAGGCGCTGAGACGACCGTCGGTGGTGTAGACCAGACCGGCGAACACCTGACCGTTGCGCAACGCCGTGTAAACCAGCCCGGCATCCATTTGGCGGATGTTCTTGCGGGTCAGGTTCATGCCGTAGAGGTCGACCATGCCGATCAGGCCGTCGGAGCGGTTGGCGAACTCGGTGTCCAGCGCCACCAGGTGATTGGTCTTGGCTTCAGCGCGCAGCACCTCGTTCAACTGACTGATGTTGGTGATCTGCGGATATTCCTCAGCCACTTTTTTCGGCAGCGCGAGGGCGTAGGTGTTGCTGAATTTCGACGGCGTCAGCCAGATCAGGCCTTTTTTGGCGTCGAGTTCTTTCACCCGGGCGTAGGACTGAGCGCTGTCGAGTTTCTCGGTGACATGGTTGTAAGCCACCAGCGACACGCCGGTGTACTCCCAGAGCAAGTCCAGTTGCCCGCTTTCGTGAGCGCTGCGGGCGAGGTTGCTGCCCAGACCGCCAGTGATCTGCGCGTCGTAGCCTTTGCTGCGCAGGTATTGCGCGGTGATTTCCGCGAGCAGGGTCTGTTCGGTGAAGACCCGGGCGCCGAGGCGAATCACCGGTTTGTCAGCGGCTTGCGCGATGCCGGCGAACAGCAGGGCGCTGCTCAGCATCAGGCTTAGAATCAAGCTAAATCGTTTCATAGGTATTCCTTCGCAAAAGCCTTAAGACGTGCGCAAACCGCGTTCCAGCCAGAGACGGCTGGCAAGCGTGACGACGCCATCGAGCAGCAACGCGAGCAGTGCGGTGCACGCAGCGCCGAGTACCAGTTGCGGCTGATTGTTCAGGGCGATGCCGGGGAAGATCAGGCTGCCAAGGCTGTTGGCGCCGATCAGGAATGCCAGCGGCGCGGTGCCGACGTTGATCGCCAGGGCCACACGCACACCGCCGACAATGATCGGCACGGCGTTGGGCAATTCGACTTTCCACAGCACCTGGCGCGGCGTCATGCCGATGCCGACGGCCGCTTCTTTAAGCGATCCCTGAACGTTTTTAAGGCCTTCGTAGGTGTTGCGCACAATCGGCAACAAGGAGGCGAGGAATAAAGCGAAGATCGCCGGGCCACTGCCGATGCCGAGGACGCCCAGGGCAATCGCGAGTACGGCCAGCGGCGGCACGGTGTTACCGATATTGAAGATTTGCATGAAGCGTTCGGCGCGTCCGACCATGGTCGGGCGACTGAGGAAGATGCCGGCGGGGATGCCCACGACAAGGGCGGCCAGCATTGAAGCGAGGACGAGAATCAGATGAGCTTGCAGGTAAAACAACAAATCGTCGCGGTAGTGTTCGATCGTGTTGATGCCGATCCAGTGGACCAGCAGGGCCAGGAGCGCGATCACCACCGCACCTCCAATCAGCCCTTTGCCATAGCGGATAGCCACAGGCGGACTCCTTTTTTTGTAGTCGGCAAACGCTCTCCCGTGTGGCATGCCATACATGGCTGCCGGGAATAAACGTTCGCGAGAAGCAGCTCCTTCAGCACCGGAAAAGCGGTCTGAAAGCGAGCCATGAGCGCAGCCTCGTCAGGCTAACTTGCTGATTTTTCAGCCCCTGACGAAAATTCGTAACAGGGGATGGACGTCTCCGAGCGCTGAAAGGTTCCCACATAAGATGCCATCTGGCCACCTGTAGGAGCTGCCGAAGGCTGCGATCTTTTGACTTTGTTCTAGCGCAACAGAGCAAAAGATCGCAGCCTGCGGCAGCTCCTACAGGGTTTTGCGGGCCCGAGGGACGGTGGTTCGGCGGTTACTTTTTAAGCTATACTCGCCGCCCTTTTTTGAATCACCGCCAGGCGATTTCCCATGACCAACCAGGCCGCCGAAGTCGCGAAACGCCGCACTTTCGCCATTATTTCCCACCCCGATGCCGGTAAAACCACGATCACCGAAAAGCTCCTGTTGATGGGCAAGGCGATTGCAGTGGCCGGTACGGTGAAATCCCGTAAATCCGATCGCCATGCGACATCCGACTGGATGGAGATGGAGAAGCAGCGGGGTATTTCCATTACCACGTCGGTCATGCAGTTCCCGTATCGCGAACACATGATCAACCTGCTCGACACCCCGGGCCACGAAGACTTCTCTGAAGATACTTATCGCACCCTGACGGCGGTCGACTCGGCGCTGATGGTGCTCGACGGCGGTAAAGGTGTTGAGCCGCGTACCATTGCGCTGATGGACGTCTGCCGTCTGCGTGACACGCCGATCGTCAGCTTCATCAACAAACTCGACCGTGACATCCGCGACCCGATCGAACTGCTCGACGAAATCGAAGCCGTTCTGAAGATCAAAGCCGCGCCGATCACCTGGCCGATCGGTTGCTACCGCGACTTCAAAGGCGTGTACCACCTGGCCGATGACTACATCATTGTCTACACCGCCGGCCACGGTCACGAGCGCACCGAAACCAAGATCATCGAGAAACTCGACTCCGACGAAGCCCGCGCGCACCTGGGCGACGAGTACGACCGTTTCATCGATCAACTTGAGCTGGTTCAGGGCGCCTGCCACGAATTCAACCAGCAGGAATTCCTCGACGGTCAACTGACCCCGGTGTTCTTCGGTACGGCTTTGGGCAACTTCGGTGTTGACCACGTACTCGACGCCGTTGTCGATTGGGCCCCGCGTCCATTGGCCCGTGTCGCCAACGAACGTACCGTTGAGCCGGTCGAAGAGAAGTTCTCCGGCTTCATCTTCAAGATCCAGGCGAACATGGACCCGAAGCACCGCGACCGTATCGCGTTCATGCGTATCTGCTCCGGCAAGTACGAGAAAGGCATGAAGATGCGCCACGTGCGCACCGGCAAGGACGTGCGCATCGGCGACGCCCTGACGTTCTTCTCTTCCGAGCGTGAGCAACTGGAAGAGGCTTTTGCGGGCGACATCATCGGCCTGCACAACCACGGCACCATCCAGATCGGCGACACCTTCAGCGAAGGTGAAGTTCTCGGGTTCACCGGCATTCCGCACTTTGCGCCGGAGCTGTTCCGTCGTGTGCGTCTGCGTGATCCGCTGAAGTCCAAGCAGTTGCGTCAGGGTCTGCAGCAGTTGGCCGAAGAGGGTGCAACGCAGGTGTTCTTCCCGGAGCGCAGCAACGACATCATTCTTGGCGCCGTGGGTGTGCTGCAGTTTGATGTGGTCGCCAGCCGTTTGAAGGAGGAATACAAGGTTGAGTGCTCGTATGAGCCGATCACTGTGTATTCCGCGCGCTGGATTGAGTGCAGCGACAAGAAGAAGCTTGAGGAGTTTTCCATCAAGGCTGTGGAGAACCTGGCGGTTGATGGAGGCGGTCATTTGACCTACCTCGCGCCGACACGGGTTAACCTGGCGTTGATGGAAGAGCGCTGGCCGGATGTGAAATTCCGTGCGACGCGTGAGCATCACTAGGCGCTGAAGGCTGTAGCTAAAAACCCCGTTGCGAAAGCTGCGGGGTTTTTTTTGCCTTTAAGAAACATGAGTTGCTGCCGTTCGTTGCTCAACTGAACGTAACGTTGATGTTGACCGTCTGTCGGGACTGTCAGTTTTTACAGGTTCGAAGGCGTTGGGTTGCCCATTAATATATTTTTAACAACTACGTTATGGTTTAAAACTGGAGGGACACATCATGGTAGATGAACTGATTCCAAAAAAAGAGGACGAGGTACAGTATGCCCCTCCGACAATTACTTCTCCTCCGCCTTCAATTATGGGTGTCCTGCCGGGTGCTCGAATTTCAGCAAATTTCTTTTCGGCTAGTCTTATTGACAGATGGTCGGTTGAGGTATGGATAAAAGATAAAAAAATACATCTATTTGAGGGGCCGTCGTGGGATACGTTCAGTTACAGGCTTCCGAAGTCGCTGATTCCGACGGGAACAATGTTTTATTTTAAGGTTGATTACAGGATGTTGGGGATATGGAGCAAATGGGCATGGTCTGGCGATAAATTAATGGTTGATGAACGGCCAGTAATTATGTATCCGGCTGCTGGTTCTGTCGTGACAGAAAATACCTCAGTGTCTGGAACTGCTTATCCGGGGGCGACAGTAAATTTGTATCAAGCAAACGTTGGTGACCGGATTTTTGGAACCGCCATAGCGGATTCGAACGGCCATTGGGTTATCACTCCGTCGATAGCTTTTTTTTCCGGACACTTCAGCCTGACAGCTAACCAGACATTTGATCGAGCTGTCTATGATTGGGCGACACCTGTAACTTTCATTGTCATGTCGAAACCGACAATAAGCGTGCCCGCAACGGGTGCTGTTGTGTCCAGCCACCCGGTTGTTGCAGGTCGAGGTATCCCAGACGCAATCATCGAGTTGTATCAAGCCAACTCTGGCACGGTGCTTTTTGGTTCGGCTCGAGTCAACTCTGCTGGGTACTGGGAAGTCATTCCCGACAAGCCTCTCTTTTTTGGTGATTTCAATTTGACCGTTATTCAAAAGATTAACGGTGTGGAATCCGAATGGGCGGATCCCGTCAATTTTCATGTGTTGGGTAAGCCAGTCATTACCAGGCCTACTGCGGGAGATTTTGTAACTGGCAAGCCAGTGGTGGCAGGTACTGCATACCCTGGAGCTAAGATCGAACTGTATCAAGCAAACTCTGGAACTGTACTGTTTGGAACGGCAATCACCAATTCCACTGGGCAATGGGAAGTCATCCCCAGTACACCGTTCTTTGATGGAGATTTTAACCTTACCGTTATTCAAAAAATTAACGATCTGGAATCCGAGTGGGCTGATCCCGTCCCCTTCCATGTTTTGGGTAAGCCGGTCATTAACAGACCTACTGCGGGTACTGTTGTAACGAGCAAGCCAGTGGTGGCAGGCACTGCATATCCCGGAACTAAAGTCGAACTGTATCAGGCAAACTCTGGAACCGTACTGTTTGCAACTGCAACAACCAATTCCGATGGGCGATGGGAAACTATTCCAAGTGTGCCGTTCTTTTACGGGGATTTTAGCCTCACGGCTATTCAGAAGATTCATGGGCTGGAGTCCGATTGGGCGGAGCCGGTAACACTTAAAGTAGTAGCAGAAAATATTGAAGTGGCTCCAGTTATTATTACTCCAAAGTCCGGAGCTCATGTCTTGAACAAACCACCTGTGGCCGGAGAGGGAATACCAGGTGCAAAAGTTTATTTTTACAATGCGGACACCGGGGGAATACTCTCTGACTCTGCATTGGTGCAGGAAAACGGTCTCTGGGACACAAGGTTCACCGTAGCTTTACCTTTCGGCTTGTTTAATTTGAAAGCTAAGCAGACTACTCCTGATGGAGTGTCAGATTGGTCTAATGTTGCCTCGTTTTATGTGGAGCCGTTATAACAACGTGGTGTAAGTAAACGGCGCCGTCGCTGAGCTTAAGAGAAAGGGTTTCTTATGAACAGTCAATAATCGATTGTTACTGAGGGGCACCTGTCCGCGGACATTGACGGGCAACGTTTTTTTGAAGCCTTGGATTTGCAATTCTTATACTCTCCCTCTCAGCCCGGTTTTTGGCTGGGGGGGGGGCGAGGTTGATGGAGGTTTTTACAAACGTCTGCATTTCAATATTCCCAAGAAATATATGGTTGTGGGGATTCACCCCATCAATCTCGATACAGACACCGAAGCCTATTTCAACGATCAGTTTGGTAAGACCTGGACGACACAGCCCGGCGGCACACTCGAGATTGTGTTGATTGATCTGGCCATGGAAATAGTGATCATTGAATTTGAGTTCGTCACAAAAAAAGACGTCGATGATGGGGATTGCCTTTCGTTGACAGGCTCAGGCTGGTTCAAAGGCTTCACCACCGACCCCTCACAGGAGACCGCTGCGTATCTGCAAGCAGCGAGAACCGCAAATAGTACGGTTTAGCTGATATCGCTATTGAGGCTATTCAAAACCGGTCTTTTATCTACCGGCATTTTCACCGCTCCCTTAGCGTCCTATCTGGTGAACACGGCTGATCGGAACTAGATTTCACACAGCGCCAGTCAGGCACGTATGTCTCACTTGGAAAAGGATGGAGTCGGCTATGAAGAGCAGATTGCTACGCGTTTTATTGCTATTGAAAGTGATGGTGATGCTGTCCCTCGGCACCGCGACGGCTTGGGCCGAGTGCGAGGATCATGATTCTCAGGCCTTCAACGGGCAGGTGGGGCACAGCGGCTTGATGCTCGCCAAGTCCGAGTCCGAGCCGGGCGATCAGGGGCAGGGCGGGGCCGCCGACGATGACGACTCGACCACTGACGAGCCGGACACTGATGATCCGGATGAGGGCGATAGCCAGACGTAGATCAAACATCAAATAAACCCCTGGTTGCGATATCCCTGTAGGAGCTGCGGCACGCTGCGATCTTTTGATCTGGATTTTATCAATCAGAATCTAAAGATCGC
>NZ_JASCPK010000193.1:0-8689 GCF_029959385.1 Pseudomonas sp. PS01303 | reverse complement strand
GCTCAATTGCTGAAATGTAGGAGCTGCCGAAGGCTGCGATCTTTTGATCTTTTTTAAAGGCCAAGATCAAAAGATCGCAGCCTTCGGCAGCTCCTACAGATTCCCCACAGGCCAGCAGTCAATCAGGCCAACCTCAAACTATTCGGTGCAGCTTGAAAAGGTCGCGCAGTGTAACGGCAAAAAACCCGATTGCTAAGTGCCAATCAGCGCCAATTTATGTGTTCTTTGCGACGTCGCTTTGTTGCGCCTTGAGATAGCGCTTCAACGCGGCCAGCGAGTCCGGGCAGTAAGGCTTTTCCCGGATTTCCTGCATGACCTGCTCGACCGGAATAAAGCGCGCTTCCAGCACCTCTTCCGGCTGCAGTTTCAGCGGGCCGTCCCAGACGGCGGAAAACGCCGAACACCAGAGACGGTTGCCAGTGTCTTCGAAGTAGAAATGATCGTGAGCGGTCAACTCCACGCCGCTGACGCCCAGCTCTTCTTCCAGCTCACGGGCGGCCGACTCGGCGTAAGTCTCGTCAGCCTGCACCATGCCGCCCGCCGCGACGTCCCAGTAACCGGGATAAATCGCCTTGCTCAAGGTGCGCCGATGCACGCAAAGCTCACCGGCGGAATTGAATAGCATGATGTAAGTGCCGCGACCGATCAGCCCGCGTTCGCGCAGATCGGCGCGCACCAGAGCGCCGAGCAGGTTGTCCTGCTCGTCGACCCAGGCAATCTGTTCGGCATCGGAGGCGGCACGGTGCGCCGCCTCTTTCGCGCTATCGGACATGACTCATCCCTGATTAAGCAGTTGACGCAGATCGATCACAGCAGCGTTCGCACGGGAAATATAGTTGGCCATGACCAGCGAGTGGTTGGCCAGCACGCCGAAGCCGCTACCGTTAAGAATCATAGGACTCCACACCGGTTCCTGCGAGGCTTCCAGCTCACGAATAATCTGACGCACGCTGACGGTGGCGTTCTTCTTCGCCAGCACATCGGCGAAGTCGACTTCGATAGCGCGCAGCAGGTGCGACAGCGCCCAGGCCTGACCGCGCGCTTCGTAGAAGACGTTGTCGATCTGCATCCACGGCGTCTCGACGATTTCCTCATCGACCTGCGGCACTTCACCCACCGCCGGGGTTTCGGTTTTCAGCGCGGTATTCAGCTTGACCCGGCCAACACTGGCCGACAGACGTTGCGACAGTGAACCCAGACGGGTGCCGACATCGCCCAGCCAGTTGTTCAGGTTGTCAGCACGCGCATAAAACAGTGCGTTTTTCTGGCTCGGATCCGACAGACGCGCCTGATAACGGCTCAGCGAGTTGATGCCTTCCTGATATTCGGATTCGCTGGAAGGCAGAACCCAGCTCTTGTTGTCGAAGTTGAAACGCGGCTCGGCCTTGGCCAGATCAGCGTCTTCGGCAGACTGCGATTGCGAACGGGCGAAGTCTTTACGCAGGGCGCGGGTCAGGTCGCGCACCTGAACCAGCACGCCGTATTCCCAGCTCGGCGTGTTGTCCATCCACAGGCCTGGCGGGAAGCGGTCGTTGGAAATGTAGCCGCCCGGTTTGTTGAGCAAGGTGCCGGCGACGGTCTTCAGGGTTTCGACCGTGGTGTAGCCGATGACCATTTGCTTGCCTTCTTTCTCGGCAGCCACTTGCGCGTTTTGTGCGACCGGAAACAGCGCCGGCTCCTGGCTCCAGTACCAGCCGAGGCCGATGGTCACCAGCAGATAAATGCCGATCAGTGTGGCCAATGCGCGGCTGAACAGCAGCCCGCCAACATAGCTGCGGGTGGCCGACTTGGGCTCGGCGGCACGTTCAGGCGCGCTGCCCGCGCGGTTTTTCCAGTCCAGCATGGCGATATCCTTTCAATCACTTGGGTTCAACGGTTCGACCACAACCATACAACAACGTGCCAGAGCCGGGCACCCGCGCGTAAAGATAAGCCGCAAATCATGTGGGCGAATGACGCTTCGCGCCAATCTAAGGGTTTCCCTGATACCCGAGGGCCGATCACCCGCATGCAGGCGCTTGAAAACAATCGAAAAGCGCATTCACCGCGATGATAAAAGTGCGGGGGAAAATTCATCCGAAAACTACCCGACCTCTATTACGCTCCCGGCACACGGGGACTTCACCGACGAGCAGGTCGAAAACAAAACCGATCGGTCAGAAACTGAATGATGACGCATTGCAGATTATTGCAGTAGGACGCTCGTGTAAGGGAAAAGAGGTGCTAGCATAGAGCCACCAGTCGCCCTCAGCATGCAGCCTAACTAGTAGTCAGGATATGACCGAGCCAGAAGACCCCAGCCGTGAGCGTCTCAAGCACCACTTTGCCCAGCGGGTAATTCATCAGGCACGTCAGATTCTTGAGATATGGCAGCGCCTGCAACGCAGTGAGTGGTCCACCGTCGACCTCGCCGAACTGAGCGAGGCGAACTTGCGCCTGCTGCGTTTTGCCGAGCGCTTCGAACAGCCCGAACACACGCAACTGGCGCACCACATCAGTCAATCGCTGCAAGCAGTGGACGCCAATCGCGGCCGTCTCAGCAGCGGTCTGATCACCGATCTCAATCGTTTGATGCAGCGTTTGTCGCGCACCGGCCTGCGTCATGGCGATCAACTCGACCAGACCTTCCTGCCGCCGCTGCGCAAGCCGATCTACGTGATGCTGCAGGATCACGACCGCGCCGAACGACTGGCCAAACAACTGGAATTTTTCGGTCTCAGCGCACAGGCGCTGGACAGCGTGGCAGCCTTTCGTTCGTCGATGGTCGAGCGCTTGCCTGCCGCCATCGTCATGGACGTGGACTTCAGCGGTGCCGGCATCGGCCTGAAACTCGCCGCCGAAGCGCAGGTGGGTCTGGATGAACCGCTGCCGCTGCTGTTTTTCAGCCTGCACGAAACCGACACTCCGACCCGTCTAGCTGCCGTGCGCGCCGGTGGCCAGGAATTCCTCACCGGCACCCTCGAAGCGTCGAGCCTGCTGGAGAAAATCGAGGTTCTCACCTGCGTCGCCCAGTACGAACCTTATAAAGTGCTGATCATCGACGACTCGCGTGCGCAGGCCCTGCACACCGAGCGCTTGCTCAACAGCGCCGGCATCGTCACGCGCACGCTGATTGAACCGATTCAGGCGATGGCCGAACTCGCCGATTTCCAGCCGGATCTGATCATTCTCGACATGTACATGCCGGCCTGCACCGGCACGGAACTGGCCAAGGTGATCCGCCACAACGACCGTTATGTCAGCGTGCCGATCATCTATCTGTCGGCCGAGGACGATCTGGACAAACAGCTCGACGCGATGAGCGAGGGCGGCGATGACTTCCTGACCAAGCCGATCAAGCCGCGCCACCTCATCACCACCGTGCGCAACCGCGCGGCCCGTGCGCGCAATCTGAAAGCGCGGATGGTGCGCGACAGCCTCACCGGTTTGTACAACCACACGCACATTCTGCAATTGCTCGAAGACTGCTCGTTCCGCGCCCGCCGCGAGAGCAAGCCGCTGAGCTTTGCGATGCTCGACATCGACCACTTCAAACGGGTCAACGACAGCCACGGCCACCCGATGGGCGACCGCGTGATCAAGAGCCTCGCACTGTTCCTTAAACAGCGTTTGCGCAAGACCGATTTCATCGGCCGTTACGGCGGCGAAGAATTCGCCATCGTCATGCCCGACACGGATATAGAGGCCGCGCACAAAGTGCTCGACGAAATCCGCCAGCGCTTCGCCGAAATCCATTACCCGGCGCAACCACAGGATTTGTGGTGCACCTTCAGCGCCGGCGTGGTGGAAATGCACGACGACTGCGACAGCCTGATGATGGCCAGCCAGGCTGACGAGGCGCTGTACCGCGCCAAGGGTGCCGGGCGCAATCGCGTGCAGTCGGCGCGGGAATCAAAGCAAAGTGCCACCTTTTCATCAGATTCCACTGATGCGGTCATAACCCTGTAACAGAACCGCAATAAATTCAGGCGCTTACCATTTCTGCCGTTGGTAGCCGTCATGCGCCTGAAGTTGCTCACCAATCTCAATACCCTGCTGCTGGTCGCCGTGTGTGTCGCACTCGGCGCCACGCTGTGGTGGTCGCAAAAAGCCCTCGAACGCCCGTATCTATTGATGGAGCGATATCTGGGGCTGTCACAGCAATTTCAGAACGAGGTCGCTCGTAACGTTGAGGACTACCTCGCCGGCGGCGACGCCTTGCGCCTGAGCGCCGCCAGTCAGGCCATCGATGGCTTGCACAAAGAACTCGGCGAACTGCCGCCAACGCTGGCCGATACCCTGCGCCCGAGCCTGGCGGAGCTGGATGAATTCAGCAAAACCGATCTGCTCGCCGCCGGCAAACTGGCCGGTGATCCTCAGGCGCTGCTGTTGCAGGCCGAACGCGAACTGAGCGCGAGCCTTGAACAACTCAGCACCTACGCCAACGGCAACTCGGGTTACCTGACGCCGTTGCTTGCCGCCTCACAACATCTCGGCAAATTGTCGCTGGCGCGGGACAAACTGGTCAGCAGCGGGCGCAGTGAATTGGCGGCGGACGTTGAGCGTGAAGTCAGCAATATCAGCACGCAGGCGCAAGCGATTGATGCCCTGCCCTTGCTCGGCGTGGTTGCGAAAAGTGAATCCGGCAGCGACGATTTCGCCGCGATGATGGGCATCGAAAACACTGAAAAAGCCGTCGCCGAAGATGCTGGCGTCGGCCTCAAACGCGAACTCAACAGCTTGCTCGGTCGTTATCCTGCAGAGCTGGCGCGCACCCGCGAGCAGATCCAGAAGCGCAGCGATCTCAGCGCCGCCACCCACCAGAAAATCGCCGCCGTGCAGCAGGCCATCGCCGGACTCGAGCCGGTGGTGCGTGCGCAACACGGGCAGATTCAGGGTGAAGTGCGCCTGATGCAGGGCGTGATGATCGGCCTGATTCTGTTGATCGCGCTGCTGATCGACACCTTGCAGCGCCGCCTCTCGCGCACCCTGACCAACCTCGCTCCAGCGCTGTCGACCTGGGCTGAAGGCGATTTCAGCCGCGACATTCATCTGGGCAAAACCAACCGCGAACTGCACGACATCGAGGCTTCGCTCAATCGCTTGCGCGCCTATCTGGTGGATCTGGTCGGGACGATTCGCGGCAATGCCGAGCAAGTCGCGGGCAGCAGCCGCACCCTCGCCGAACTGAGCAACGACCTGCACAGCGGCGCTGAGCATCAGGCCGGCGACACCGCATTGATCCGCGATTCCCTCGGCGAACTGGAGGCGACCATTCAGCAAGTGGCCGGTGACGCGCGACAGGCAGCCGATGCCAGCCGTCATGCCGGACTGGCCGTCGAACATGGCCAAACCGTGATTGGCCAGAGCCTGACCGGGCTGCACGCCTTGGTCGGTGAAGTGCAAGGCAATGCGCAGATGATCGAACATCTGGCGGAGGAGTCAGCGACCATCGGTGGTGTGCTGACGGTGATTCGCTCGATTGCCGATCAGACCAATTTGCTCGCGCTGAACGCGGCAATTGAAGCGGCGCGGGCAGGGGAAATGGGTCGTGGTTTTGCAGTGGTCGCCGAGGAAGTGCGTTCGCTGGCGCAGCGGACTGCCGGGGCCACGGCGGAGATTCAGACGTTGATTGCCGGCCTGCAAACGGCGGCGCGGCAATCGGTCGAAGGCATGCGCGCGCAGGTCGAACACGCCGAAGCCACGGCCAGTCAGGCACAAGCAGCGGACGGGGCGCTGGATAAAATTGTTGGCGCGATTCAGACGATTTCCGACACGGCGGTGCGCATTGCTGAGGTTACGGCGCAGCAGAGTGGCGCGGTCAGCGAGATTCGCGATCACAGTGAGCGAATTCATCAGTTGGGTGGGGATAACTTGCTGCGGATCGGTCGTGGGCGCGAACAGGGCGAGAACTTGCTGGTATTAGGCGGGCAATTGCATACAGCCGTGCAGGCCTTTCGCGTCTGATAAACCGCTATCGCGAGCAGGCTCACTCCTACAGGGGAACGCATTTCAACTGTAGGAGTGAGCCTGCTCGCGATAGCGTCATTCGTATCACCGCATATCTTGCGGAATGACCGGATCTAATCACTCGGTCACATATTTTGCGCAAACATCGCCCATCGTGCTGGCTATTGCATAGAACTGGACAGTCACAAAGTCTTTGCGGCATAGTCGCCGGGTTCTGAACATTGCTCACCCATAACAAGGACAACGCAGATGGCAACGCTACTGGTGCTGCACGGCCCCAACCTGAACCTGCTCGGCACCCGCGAACCCGGTACTTACGGTTCAACGACCCTGGCGCAGATCAATCAGGATCTGGAGCGCCGCGCCCGTGAAGCCGGCCACCATCTGCTGTATCTGCAAAGCAATGCCGAGTACGAATTGATCGACCGGATCCACGCCGCGCGCGGCGAAGGTGTGGATTTCATCCTGATCAATCCAGCAGCTTTTACACACACAAGTGTCGCATTACGTGACGCGCTGCTGGGAGTGAGCATCCCATTCATCGAAGTGCATTTGTCCAACGTGCACAAACGCGAACCATTCCGCCATCACTCTTACTTCTCCGACGTAGCGGTGGGAGTGATCTGCGGCCTTGGCGCCAGCGGTTACCGACTGGCCCTGGAGGCTGCACTAGAACAGCTTGAAACACCGGCAACGACTTGAAATACAAGCGTTAAGCGCCCCTGACCGACCCTTGGGAGTTGATGATTCATGGATATCCGTAAAGTTAAGAAATTGATCGAATTGCTGGAAGAGTCCGGCATCGACGAGCTCGAGATCAAGGAAGGCGAAGAGTCCGTACGCATCAGCCGTCACAGCAAAACCCCGGCTCAGCAGTATTACGCGCCGGCTCCGATGCAAGCACCGGCTGCCGCACCTGTTGCTGCTCCGGTAGCGGCTGCAGCCCCGGTTGCCGCTGCTGCGCCAGCGCTGAACGGCACTGTTGCCCGTTCGCCGATGGTCGGCACGTTCTACCGTAAATCTTCGCCAGCCTCGCCAGCCTTCGTTGAAGTCGGCCAGACCGTGAAGAAAGGCGACACTCTGTGCATCGTCGAAGCCATGAAGATGATGAACCACATCGAAGCTGAAACCAGCGGTGTGATCGAGTCCATCCTCGTCGAAGACGGCCAGCCGGTTGAGTACGACCAACCGCTGTTCACCATCGTTTGAACTGCGGAGAGCCTTTGATGACTGCGAAGTTGGAAAAAGTTCTGATCGCGAACCGCGGTGAGATCGCCCTGCGGATTCTGCGTGCCTGCAAAGAGATGGGCATCAAGACCGTCGCCGTTTACTCCAAGGCCGACAAAGAGCTGATGCACCTGGGTCTGGCAGACGAATCCGTCTGCATCGGCCCGGCGTCTGCCGCTCAGTCCTACCTGCACATCCCGGCCATCATCGCTGCCGCTGAAGTGACTGGCGCTACCGCCATTCACCCAGGCTACGGTTTCCTCGCGGAAAACGCCGATTTTGCCGAGCAAGTCGAGAACTCCGGCTTCGCTTTCATTGGCCCGAAAGCCGAAACCATTCGCCTGATGGGCGACAAGGTTTCGGCCAAGCACGCGATGATCGAAGCAGGTGTGCCAACCGTTCCAGGTTCCGACGGCCCACTGCCGGAAGACGAAGAAACGGCGCTGCGCATTGGTCGTGAAGTCGGCTACCCAGTGATCATCAAAGCCGCTGGCGGCGGTGGTGGTCGCGGTATGCGCGTGGTGCATAAAGAAGAAGACCTGATCTCCTTCGCCAAGCTGACCCGCACCGAAGCTGGCGCGGCGTTCGGCAACCCGATGGTCTATCTGGAAAAATTCCTCACCAACCCACGTCACGTGGAAGTCCAGGTGCTGTCCGACGGCCAGGGTCATGCGATCCACCTGGGCGACCGCGATTGCTCGCTGCAACGTCGTCACCAGAAGGTTCTCGAAGAAGCGCCGGCACCGGGCATCGACGAGCAGGCGCGTCAGGAAGTACTGGCTCGCTGCGTCAAAGCGTGCATCGACATCGGTTACCGCGGCGCGGGTACTTTCGAGTTCCTGTACGAGAACGGTCGTTTCTACTTCATCGAAATGAACACCCGTGTTCAGGTGGAGCACCCGGTTTCGGAAATGGTCACCGGTATCGACATCGTCAAGGAGATGCTCAGCATCGCCGCTGGCAACAAGCTGTCGTTCACTCAGGATGATGTGGTCATCCGCGGTCACTCGCTGGAATGCCGGATCAACGCTGAAGACCCGAAAACCTTCATGCCGAGCCCGGGTACGGTCAAGCATTTCCACGCTCCAGGCGGCAACGGCGTTCGCGTCGATTCGCACCTGTACAGTGGTTATGCCGTTCCACCGAACTACGACTCGCTGATCGGCAAGCTGATCACTTACGGCGCGACCCGCGACGAAGCCATGGCGCGCATGCGCAATGCCCTGGACGAAATCGTGGTTGACGGGATCAAGACCAACATCCCGCTGCACCGTGATCTGGTTCGTGACGAAGGCTTCTGCAAGGGCGGTGTAAACATTCACTACCTCGAGCACAAGCTGGCTGGCGAGAAGCACTAAGCTTCAGCCCGCACCAGACAAAGCCGCCTTCGGGCGGCTTTGTTGTTTCTGCAGATTGCATAAATCCCTGTAGGAGTGAGCCTGCTCGCGATGAGGCCGGCACAATCAGCATTTATGTTGACGGCAACATCGCCATCGCGAGCAGGCTCACTCCA
>NZ_JASCPK010000192.1:0-8768 GCF_029959385.1 Pseudomonas sp. PS01303 | reverse complement strand
AGATCAAAAGATCGCAGCCTGCGGCAGCTCCTACAGGGAAAGCGGTGTGTCAGTAAACGTCACGGCGATAGCGGCCCTGTTCGATCAGGCGCTCGACTTCAGCGCTGCCGAGAATGTCCTTGAGTACCTGATCCACGCCTGTGGCCATGCCCTGAAGGCTACCGCAGATGTAGATGACGGCACCGTCCGCCAGCCACTTCTTCAACTCACCCGCCGATTCACGCAAGCGATCCTGCACATAAACCTTCTCCGCCTGATCCCGCGAAAACGCCAGATCCAGCCGTTCCAGATCACCGTTAATCAACCACTCTTCCAGCTCCGCGCGGCAGAGGAAATCGTGTTCACGGTTACGCTCGCCAAACAGCAACCATTGACGCTGCTGACCGTCGGCAATCCGTGCCTTGAGCAAACTGCGCAGCCCGGCCAGACCGGTGCCGTTGCCCAGTAGAATCATCGGCACCGGCTCGTTCGGCAGGTGGAATCCGCTGTTGCGGCGCACGCGCAGGCTGATGCTGCCACCGACCGGCGCATGCTCGGTCAACCAGCCGGAACCAATGCCCAGCGTGCCATCGGCATGCTGTTCCTGACGCACGATCAGCTCCAGCACACCGTCGGCGGCAATCGAGGCGATCGAGTATTCGCGCATGGCCAGCGGCACCATCGCATCGACCAGCGACTGCGCATGCAAACCGACCAGATGCGCGCGATGCTCCGGCAATTGACGCGAAGCCAGTGCCACTTCCAGCGGCTCGTCGAGGCCGTTGATTTTCACCATGGTCTCGCCACGAATGCCGAGGCCGTCGAGAAAATGTTCGATGACCCACGGACAGTTGCGCGGTAGCACTTCGACCAGATCACCAGCCAGCCAGCTGCTGGTGTTCGGTGCGCTCAGGCCCAACAGATAAACCGGCGAACCGCTGCTGTCCGGGTTCATCAATTCGCGGCGGGTCAGCGTCCAGTTGTCGTAGCTCGGTGCTTGCCAGGTGTCGACCGGCGCTTGTCCGGTGAGCAGACCAAGTTGCGTCTGCCAGTGACGCAGCGCATAGGGATCGCCGCTGTCGACTTCCACCGGCGCAAACAGTGTCTTGCCACCGTGCTCGCCGAGCCACTGATGCAGACGTTTGGCAAAGCCGCAGAAGTGCTGGTACTGACGATCGCCGAGTCCAAGCACCGCGTAGTTCAAGCTGTCCAGTGTCGAAGCTTTGCCCAGCACTTTGCGCTCGAAACCACGGGCGCTGTCCGGTGCTTCGCCGTCGCCGAAGGTGCTGACGACGAACAGCGCGTTGTTCGATTCACGCAGATCCTGCTCGCTGACATTCGCCAGCGGCTGCACCTTCACCGGCAAACCGGCGGCCTGCAATTGCCCGGCGGTTTGCCACGCCAGTTGTTCGGCGAAACCGCTCTGGCTGGCGAAACCGATCAGCCACGCCGGTGCATCGCCCGCCGGTTGTTCGAGGCCTTTACGTGCGTCCTTGATCTGCTTTTTCTTGCGCCGACGATCGAGGTACAGCAGCCAGCCGGTGATGAAAAACAGCGGCATGCACACCGCCGCGAGGGTGATGATGATCCGTCCGATCAGGCCGAAATAGCTGCCGACGTGCAGTGCATAAATGCTGGTCAGCAGTTGCGCCTTGAAGCTCTTGTCGGCGTAACGATCAACGCGTTTGACGATGCCGGTGGCCGGGTCGAGAGTGATCTGGTTGAGCGCGCGCTCATGCGGCGAGTTTTCCAGCAGATAGAACACGGTCGCCGGTTGGCCAACCACGGGCGGCATACGAATGTTGTAGGCAGACAAGCCAGGGCCGGCGGCGCTGTAGATGCTGCTCCACATCGCCGCGTAATCGGCAGTCGGCGCTGGGCCTTGCGGTGCCGGGCCACGACCACCGCGCACGCGTTCGTTTTGCGGCGCATCGGAAAGCAGTTTGGTCAGGCCTTTGTTGTACCACTCGTACGACCACGACAACCCGGTCAGCGCCAGCAGCAGATAGACCAACAGGCACCATGTGCCCGCCACCGAGTGCAGATCCCAATTGAAGGCGCGGCCCTTTTTCTTCCAGTCGAGGGTCAGCCACACACGCCAGCTGTTCCACTGACGCGGCCAACGCAGGTACAGACCGGACAGGCAGAAAAACAGCAGGATCAGCGTGCAAGCGCCGGTGATGTTGCGGCCGATATCGCCGATGGCGAGGAAGCGGTGCAGTTGCAGCATCAGGCCGAAGAAGTCCTGGCCGACGGCATCGCCCATGAATTCGCCCGTGTAGGGATCGAAGTAGCGCATCTCGCCGCGACGCTCACCCTTGGGCGGGGTGAAGAACACTTTCGCTGCGTTGCCGCTGTCGGTCTCGACCGAGAGCATCGAGACTTTTTTGCCGGACGCGGCTTCGATGCGCTCGACCAGTTCGACCGGTGGCAAGACGCCGGCGACTTGTTTTTCCACTTGCAGGACGGAGGGATTCAGCGCCCGCAGGATTTCGTCCTGAAACGAATAAGTCGCGCCGGTGATGCCCATCAACGCCAGCACCAGGCCTGCGGTGATGCCAAAAAACCAGTGCAACTGGAACAGGGTTTTCTTCAACACGTCACTCGCCGTCCGTTCGGAAATTGTCATCACGGCGCGCATTATGCCGTGGGTTATCGAGAAGCGTTCTTTATTACGCAGAAAAGCCCCGTTCAACTGAATGAACGGGGCCCACTGTTTTTGTAGGAGCAGAGCTTGCTCGCGAAAGCGGTGTATCAGCTGCGTCGATGCCCTCTGACACGACGCCTTCGCGAGCAAGCTTTGCTCCTACAGGTTTAGAAGTGGAAGTTGGTGCTCAACAGTGCCGTACGGCCCGCCGCCTGGTTGGCGAAATGGGTCGAGAAGGCTTTGTCGTAGTAGGTTTCGTTGGTCAGGTTCTGCACGTTGAGTTGCAGGTCGACGTTCTTGGTCAGCTTGTACGCCGCCATCGCGTCGTAACGCACATACGAATCGACCATGGTCGTATTGGCCACGCTGCCGTAAACGTCGTCGACATAGAACGCGCCGCCACCGAGGGTCAGCTTCGGTGTGACCTGATAAGTGGTCCACAGGCTGGCGCTGTTTTTCGGGGTGTTAGGCAGTTCGTTGCCGTCGGTGGCGCGGTTCAGCGGGCCGCCATCAACTTGCTCGCTGTCCATGAACGCGTAACCGGCGAACACTTGCCATTTCTCGGTGATCTTGCCGCTGGCCGACAGTTCGAAACCTTGCACGCGAGTCTTGCCGGCGTTTTCGTACGAAGTGGTGTCGACTTGTACCCGAGCGTTTTCTTTCTCGGTGCGGAAGATGTCAGCGGTCAGCGACAGACGATCGTTGAGCAGATCCCACTTGGTACCGATTTCGTAGTTTTTGGTGGTTTCCGGCTCCATGTCGCTGCTCAGCAGGTTACCGGCACGGTCAGTGCTGCCGCCCAACGGGTTGCCTTCCTGACCTTCGCCCAGGGTGTTGCCCGGTGGCGTGGCCGAGGTCGCGTAAGACGCATAGATGCTGCCGTTTTCCGCTGGCTTATAAACCACGCCGAACTGACCGGTGACGAACTCGCTGGTGTCAGAGCCCTTCGAAGTGGTGGTGCCACCGTTGTTGTAAGTCTTGTAGCCGGTTTCGAAGTGGTCGTAACGCAGGCCCATGTTCACCAGCCACTGCTCGGACAACTCCAGCGTGTCGAACGCATACAGCGCGTACGTATCGGACTGGGTGTCAGTGCCGGCGTAGTTACGCGAGATCGCGCCGTTCCACGGATCGTTCGGGTTCGGGTTGGACAGCGAGGTGCAGTTGTAGCCGCTGGCTGCGCCGATCAGCCCCGGGTTGCAGTTAGTGGTCGCGGCGGTGGTGCGCGGCGTGGTGTCAGTGTTGACGTTGTACGAGGACTTCTGGCTTTCCTCACGGGTGTATTCCACACCGGTGGAGAAGCTGTTCTTGAAGCCGGCGACGTAGAAGTTACCGAACAGATCAGTCTGGTTGGTGGTGGTTTCGGTGTTGCTCACCCGAGTGTTTGCACGACGCCAGACCGTACCGTTGTTGACGTTGCCCTTGCTGTCGTCCGGTTGGGTCAGGATGTAATCCTGCATGCTGGTGCCGTGACGCAGGGTGTTCTTGATGGTCAGCGAGTCGCTCAAATCGTGTTCGATGGCGAAGGTCGCGGTGTCGGTGCGGCCCTTGCGGAAATCGCGATCCAGACCGTAGAAGTTGCTGTGGTCGCCACCCGAGTACGGCTTGTCCGGATTGGATTTGCTGCGTGCCGCCGAGCCGCCGAGCGGAATGGTGTACGGCACGCCGGAGTCCGGAGTGTCGTTGCTTTCCAGATGGTAGTAATCGAGGTTGACGCGGGTGTCGGTACCCAGGCCAAACGCCAGAGACGGGGCGATACCCCAACGGTCGTAATCGACCTTGTCACGGCCGGCGACGTTGCTCTCGTGGCTCATCAGATTCAGACGGCCAGCGGCGGTGTCGCTGAACTGGTAGTTGCCGTCGAGGGTGTAACGCTGGGTCTGGTCGGAACCCCAAGTGAAACCACCGTCGAACGAGTTGCCGAGGTGGGCTTTCTTGCTCACCAGGTTGATGCTGCCGCCCGCTGCGCCACGACCACCGATGGCGGAGTTCGGGCCCTTGCTGACTTCAATGTTTTCCACGGCGAAAATTTCGCGGCTCTGCGAACCGGTGTCGCGCACGCCGTCGAGGTAGGTGTCGCCCTGGGCGTCGAAACCACGAATGAACGGACGGTCGCCCTGCGGGTTGCCGCCTTCACCGGCGCCGAAAGTGATGCCCGGCACGGTGCGTAGCGCGTCCTGCATGTTCAGGGCGCCGGTGTCTTTGAGTACTTGTTGCGGGATCACGGTGACCGAGCGCGGCGTGTCGACCAGCGGCGCGGTGTACTTGGGCGAGGAGGCTTTTTCGACCTGGTAGGACGTCGAGTCCTGCGCTTCGCCGGTGATGGCGGTGGCGTCCAGAGCGATGGCATTGCCGGACGCTTTGCTGTCGGTTTTCTCGGCAGCGAACACCATCTGGCCAGCGGAGCCGGCGGTAATTGCGACGCCGATTGCAGAGGCGAGCAGACGTGGTGAACTGACCGGTAATTGTGCGTGTTGACGTGCCATTTTTATTCCCCTCCCCAAGGATTTGAGGCAGCGGAATATAGGGTAAACAGGTATTCGTATCAATTGCGAAACATTGTTATTCGCACTGAATTTACATTCTTTACAATTTAACCTTACGGTTTCTGCCAGTTCATTCGTCTCCCGGGTTTTACACAGACAATAAGAATCAATACCATTGCCGCCTCTTTGCCATCAGGTGACATCGCCATGCTGCTGCACATCCCCGCACTGTTCGCGAAAGACGAGGTGCAGCGCATTCGCCAGGCTTTGGAGCAGGCTGACTGGGCCGATGGCAAGATCACCGCCGGCTTCCAGTCGGCCAAGGCCAAGCACAATCTGCAACTGCCTGAAGGTCATCCGCTGGCCAAGGAAATCGGCGCGGCGATGCTCGAGCGGCTGTGGAAAAATCCGCTGTTCATGTCGGCCGCATTGCCGCACAAAGTCTTCCCACCGTTGGTGAACTGTTACACGGCTGGTGGCAGTTTCGATTTCCACATCGACAACGCCGTGCGCCAACCGAAGGGCAGCATCGAGCGCGTGCGCACCGATTTGTCGGCAACGCTGTTCTTCAGCGAGCCCGAGGATTACGACGGCGGCGAACTGGAAATCCAGGACACCTACGGCACGCAACAAGTGAAACTGCCCGCCGGCGACATGGTGTTGTACCCCGGCACCAGCCTGCACAAGGTCAACGCGGTCACTCGCGGCGCCCGCTATGCGTCGTTCTTCTGGACGCAAAGCCTGGTGCGCGAAGACAGCCAGCGCGCGCTGCTGTTCGAGATGGACGGCGCGATCCAGCAACTGACCCAAGACATGCCTGACCATCCTTCACTGATCCGCCTTACCGGCACGTATCACAACCTGCTGCGTCGCTGGGTCGAGGTATGAGTTTCCAACTGCGCCGCGAGGAAATCCTCAGCGGCGAACAACTCAGCGCAATGCTCGAAGAAAGTCCGGCCCGTGCCGCGCAAGCGATTCTGCTGGCGGCGGGAGAGGGCGAAGTGGAGGCGCAGGCGTTGCTCGGGCAGATTCTTCTGGACGGCCAAGGCATCGCCAAGGATCAGCCGCTGGCGCTGCGTTGGTTCGGCATCGCTGCGGGACGCGGGCATCTGATGGCGCGCAACATGCTCGGGCGTTGTCATGAGCATGGCTGGGGTGTTGCGGCGGATGCGGCGGTTGCGGCGCAGCATTACCGGATCGCCGCGGAGGCCGGGCTGGATTGGGCGATGTACAACCTCGCCAATCTGCTGGCGACCGGGCGCGGTGTCGCAGTGGATCATCTGCAGGCGTTGGCGTTGTATCGATGTGCGGCGGAAATCGGTCATGCGAAGTCGATGAATTTGCTGGGACGGTATCTGGAGGAAGGGCAGGTGTGTGCGGCGGATCCGAGTGCGGCGCGTGATTGGTATCGATGTTCGGCAGAGGGCGGGGATTTTCGCGGGCAGTTCAGTTTTGCTGCGGTGTTGGCGGGGGAAGGGCGGATTGATGAGGCTGTGGTTTGGCTTGAGAAGGCGCTGGCGGGCGGTAATTTGAATTTCCTGCGGGTGGCGAGCCAGGCGTTGGCGAGTGCTACGGATCCGAGGATTCAGGCGTTGGCTGGGCGGTATGCGCTTCGGAGCCAAGAGCCCTCACCCTAACCCTCTCCCAGAGGGAGAGGGGACTGACCGAGCTGGATGTTCCAGATACACCGATCTGAAATATCGCGTCGAACTCAGGATTTGAAAGGCCCCCAATCTGCTCCCTTTCCCCTCGCCCCCTTGGGGGAGAGGGCTGGGGTGAGGGGGATCGATATCGGCCCCACCAAAAAATTCACGGCAAACACACAAGCACAAAAAAGCCCACGACACGTCGTGGGCTTTTCGCATTACCGGTTCAACAATTAAACGTAATACGACTTCAACGGCGGAAAGCCATTGAACTCAACCGCGCTGTAACTGGTGGTGTAAGCACCGGTCGACAACCAGTACAACCGGTCACCAATCGCCAGGTTCAGCGGCAGACCGTACTTGTAGTTCTCGTACATGATGTCGGCGCTGTCGCAGGTCGGGCCGGCGATGACCACTTCTTCCATCTCGCCTTTCTTCTCGGTCCAGATCGGGAACTTGATCGCTTCGTCCATGGTTTCGATCAGGCCGGAGAACTTGCCCACATCGGTGTACACCCAGCGTTCAACAGCCGTGCGCGACTTGCGTGCGACCAGTACCACTTCGCTGACCAGAATACCGGCGTTGGCGATCAACGAACGGCCTGGCTCGAGAATGATTTCCGGCAGGTCATCACCGAAGTCTTCCTTGAGGAAGCGGATGATTTCTTCGGCGTAGGTTTCCAGGCTGTTGGTGCGGGTGATGTAGTTGGCCGGGAAGCCACCGCCCATGTTGATCAGCTTGAGGTGGATGCCGTCTTCTTCTTTCAGACGCTCGAAGATCACTTTGACCTTGGCGATCGCCGCGTCCCAGACGCTGATGTCGCGCTGCTGCGAGCCGACGTGGAAGGAGATGCCGTAAGGCACCAGGCCGAGGTCACGAGCGAGGATCAGCAGATCCATGGCCATGTCGGTCTGGCAGCCGAATTTGCGCGACAGTGGCCAGTCAGCGGTGGTCGAGCCTTCGGTGAGGATTCGCACATAGACTTTCGAGCCCGGTGCAGCCTTGGCGATGTTGCGCAGGTCAGCTTCGGAGTCGGTGGAGAACAGACGCACGCCCTTCTCGTAGAAGTAGCGGATGTCCTTGGATTTCTTGATGGTGTTGCCGTAGCTGATACGGTCGGCGCTGACGCCGCGATCCATCACCTTATCCAGCTCGTAGATCGAGGCGATGTCGAAGCTCGAACCCTTCTCTTTGAGCAGGTCGATGATCTCGACGGCCGGGTTGGCCTTGACCGCGTAGTAGACCTTGGCGAATTCGAAACCGGCGCGCAGGTCATCGTAGGCCTGGCTGATCATCGCGGTGTCGATCACCACGAACGGGGTTTCCTGTTTGTCGGCAAACGCCTTCATTTTGTCAAAAGTGGCGCGCGCGAAATAGTCTTCGACATTGATCGACATGCTGGGAACTCCTACTGGCAAACTGAATTAAACAATGGGTGCAAATGAACGTCCTCCGTATCCCCACTTTGGTTCGCCTACTTCCCAAGGCATGTCGCCGAAAGCAAAAAGGCCACGGGCGGATTTGCCCTTGGCCTTGCTGTCTCGTCGTCAGTACTTGAGCCGGATGGATCGTTTCCAGCATGGACGTTCGGCGCGAACTTTAGGGCGTGAGGGGCCTGAGATCAACTAAAAATGTCGCGTTTTTGCACGCTTCTGACGTGCGTCGCTTTGATCACTCTTTGTAGCCGACCGAGATGACGGACAGATGTTCCCCGAGAATTTTGAAGTGTTAAAAATACCTGCACGTTCGCGGATTATGTCGGCGAAGTCGTGGATAAGTGTGATGGCGGCAACATCGGCGACGTTGGCGGCGAGGGGAGGGTATGAGGGGGGATTTGGCTAGTTTGAGCAGGAGGTTCGAGAACAATTCCGAGTGGCGGGTGTTGAGATTCTTTTCCGCCTGGTGAATGCCTTGGTCACACCCCCGATCCTGTAGGAGTGAGCCTGCTCGCGATGACTTTTTTTAAGTCGACATCTTCATCGACTGAGATTGCCAATAGCGCGCAGGCTCACA
>NZ_JASCPK010000191.1:0-8848 GCF_029959385.1 Pseudomonas sp. PS01303 | reverse complement strand
GCTCGCGATAGCGGTAGATCATTCAACTCAACAGTATCTGATCTACCGCTATCGCGAGCAGGCTCACTCCTACAGAGATCTGTGGTGGATATGCAATCGTTTCAGCCCTTATCCTTGCCGCATTCGCCGTACCGTTGTCAGGAGTAAACCCATGCCCCATGAAGGCAATTTGTTACAAGCCATCGTCGTCTTTCTATTGGCGGCGGTGCTTATCGTGCCTTTGGCCAAACGTCTGCAATTGGGCGCTGTGCTCGGTTATCTGTTTGCCGGGGTGATCATCGGCCCGTCCGTGCTGGGGCTGATCGGTAACCCGCAAAGCGTCAGCCATATTTCCGAATTGGGCGTGGTGTTGCTGCTGTTCATCATCGGTCTTGAGCTGTCACCGCGACGGTTGTGGGTGATGCGTAAATCGGTGTTCGGCGTTGGCCTGGCGCAGGTGCTGCTGACGGCGTCGGTGATCGGTGTGTTGGCGTTGTTCGCCTTCGGCCAACCGCTCAACAGCGCAATTGTGCTCGGCCTCGGTCTGGCCTTGTCGTCCACCGCTTTTGGCCTGCAAAGCCTGGCCGAACGCAAAGAGCTGACCAGCCCTCACGGTCGGCTGGCGTTTGCGATTTTGCTGTTTCAGGACATTGCGGCGATCCCGTTGATTGCGCTGGTGCCAATGCTGGCCGGCGGCGATCACACCACCAGCGCCGCTCAAGACTTGAACCACGGTTTACAGGTGCTGGGCAGTATTGCCGTGGTCGTAGTCGGCGGCCGTTATCTGTTGCGCCCGGTGTTTCGTATTGTCGCGAAAACCGGACTGCCGGAAGTCTCGACCGCCACCGCGTTGCTGGTGGTGATCGGCACGGCGTGGCTGATGGATCTGGTCGGCGTGTCGATGGCACTGGGCGCGTTTCTCGCCGGCCTGCTGTTGGCGGATTCGGAATATCGCCATGAGCTGGAAGCGCAGATCGAACCGTTCAAAGGCTTGCTGCTCGGCCTGTTTTTCATCAGCGTCGGCATGGGCGCCAACCTCAGTTTGCTGCTCAGTGCGCCGATTACTGTACTGGGGCTGACGCTGCTGTTGATTGGTCTGAAACTGCCACTGTTGTTTATCGTGGGACGCTTAGCCGGCGGGCTGAACAAGGTCAGCGCAATTCGTCTCGGTATCGTGTTGGCGGCCGGCGGTGAGTTTGCCTTTGTGGTGTTCAAGATCGGACGCGATCAGAACCTGTTCGATCCGCGCCTATACGATTTGCTGGTACTGACCATCACCCTGTCGATGGCGGTGACGCCGCTGCTGTTGTTGATCTGCGCCAAAATGGTCAGCCCGAAAGTGCAGCCGGTGGAAGTCCCGGAGAAATTTCGCGAAATCGATACCGACAGCCCGCGCGTGGTGATCGCTGGCATGGGACGGATGGGTCAGATCGTCGCGCGGATTTTGCGTGCACAGAACATCAAGTTTGTCGCCCTCGACACGTCGGTGGAAACCATCGAACTGTCGCGCAGCTTCGGCGGTGTGCCGGTGTTCTACGGCGACCCGATGCGCGCGGAAATTCTCAACGCGGCGAAGGTTGGCGAGGCGGAATATTTCGTGATTGCCACGGACGATCCGGAGACCAACATCAAGACCGCCGAAGTGGTGCGCAAGCTGTATCCGCAAATGAAAATCATCGCCCGGGCGCGTAACCGTCAGCATGTTCACCGCTTGGTGGATGTCGGCGCTGAGGCGATTCGTGAGACGTATTATTCGAGTCTGGAAATGAGCCGGCGCACGTTGGTGGGGCTCGGGTTGACGCAAGCGCAGGCCGATGCGCGGATCAAACGCTTCAAGCATCACGACGAACAGGTTCTGGAAGCGCAACATGCGGTTTACGACGACATGGCCAAGGTGCTGCAAACCGCCCAGGAAGCCAGGGCCGAGCTGGCGCGGCTGTTTGAGTCGGATCAGTTGGAAGAGGAATCGCGCAAAACCTGAGCCCGTGTTCAATACCGAAATGATGTGGTAACCCAACCCTGTAGGAGCTGCCGAAGGCTGCGATCTTTTGACGCTGATTTTAAAGATCTAGATCAAAAGATCGCAGCCTTCGGCAGCTCCTACAGGGGATTGTGTCAGGCCAGTTCAACTTCCAGGGCTTGCTTGACCGGCACGGCTTCAAAGCGATCCGCCAGAAACGGCGTGATGTCCAACGGCAGCGGTTCATCGTTAACCAGTTTGTCCAGCAACACGCCGGTGATCGCCGAGGTCAGAATCCCGGTGCGGAAGTGCCCGCAGGCATTCAAATACCCTTGCACGCCGCGCATCGGCCCCAGAATCGGCAACTCATCCGGCGAACCCGGGCGCAATCCCGCCCACGTGCGTTTCAGGTTCACATCCTTGAGCTCTGGCAAACAGCGCACCGCGCCCTGCACCAGCCCGGCAATTTCCGGATAGGTGGTGGTGACGTCGAAGCCTTTGTCTTCGGTGGTGCTGCCAATCAGGATTTCACCGTTGTCCTTTTGCGCCACGTAGCAATCACTGGTGGTCAGGCAGCCGTTGAGGATTTTCGGCAGGCGTTCGGTCAGCAGAATCTGGCCCTTCACCGGTTTTACCGGAATACGGATGCCGGTCGCCCACTCGCTCAAATCTGCCGCCCAGGCACCGCCCGCGTTGATCAGGGTTTTGCAGTGGAACACGCCTTCTTCCGCCGTTTGCACGCCGGTCACCCGCGAACCGTGATGCAACACACCGGTCACGTTAGTGTTGACGTAGATTTCGACGCCGTTCTGCCGCGCGCCTTCGGTGTAGGCATCGGCGAGACGGAACGGGCTGACCTGATGGTCGCAGAGGAATTCAAGCGCTCCGCGTGCTTCGTGGCTGACACTCGGTTCAGCCGCGCGCAACTCGGCTTGATCAAACCAGCGTACTTGATCGGCCAGATGCGGAATGCAGCCAACGATATGCTCGGCGTACAACCGATCCTCATCGTCATAGATAACGAATTTCAGCCCGGTTTTTTCGAACTTGAAATCCATTCCGTGGTTGTCCTTCAACTCACGGTGCAGCGCCGGGTACAGCGCGTTGGATTGCAGGGCGAAGTCGAAGAATGACGGCGGCAAAATGTGCGGCGTGCTCGAGTCGACTGCAACAGCGGCGCCTTGGGTTTCGCGCTTGCGGTTGGCCGACATCATGCGAAAAAAGATCACCCCGCACCCTAGGCCCACCGACTCGCCGATCGCCCACAAACCGCCGGCCGAAGCACGCGTCGCGTTGCCCGGGCGCTTGGCGTCGATCAGCGCGACTTTAAGATTTTTGCGTTTTGATAATTGATAGGCGCAGGACGCGCCGATCACGCCACCGCCGGCGATGATCACGTCGTAGAACTTACTCATGGGAAACGGCCTCCGTGCCGACGGACTGAAACGCGGAAAAGGGAATCGGATCAATCGGGAAACGCGGGCGCAGCCAGCCGACATCCTTACGTCCGGTGGCCTGGCGCAAACGGTCGCTGCAATAGCCGACGCACATGCGCCCCTGACAATCGCCCATGCTCACGCGGGTGCGCATTTTCAGACTGGCGATGTCTTGCACGCCTTGCTCCAGCGCCAGATCGATGTCGGCACGGGTGGCGTGTTCGCAACGGCAGATCACCGTGTCGGCCGCGGGCAATGCCGTTTGGCCAACCCCGCGTTCGGTGTAGCGATCGACCGCCGCGCGAAACCGCACAATGGCTTTGAGTTTGCTCAGAAAGCGGTCGCGGCGAATCTGCGCCAGTTCCTCTTCGAAGACGCCGCGTTGCAAGAGGATCGACGTGGCGGCAATTTTGCCGGCGAGCATCGCCGCTTCACCGCCGCGAATCCCGCCCATGTCACCGGCCAGATGCACGTGAGGCTGATTGCTTTGCTGCCAGATATTCGAATGGGCACGCAGATAACCGTCGTCACTGAAGCCGTGATCCAGGCCCATTTGCTGACTGAGCTGCGTACGCGGGATAAAGCCGTAACCGACGGCCAGTGTCTGCGCTTCGAAACGCTCGACGCGGGCCATGTCCGGCTCCCAAGTGGCCGAGTACGGCGCGACGCTGACGCTTTTCAGCCCGCCCTCGCCGTGGGCTTCGACCACGCCCCAGCCGTAGTTCATCGGGATGCCATGCAGTTTCAGATAGGCCAGCATGCTCAAACCATCGAGAAACAATTGTGGCTTGTTCAGCAGTGCCAGACTCTCACGGGCGATCTTGCCGAACGCACAGGCCTCATAAACGCCAGACACCTTGACGCCGGACGCATGCAGTTGCGTCGCCACCAACGGCAGCAGGGGCCCGGTGCCGGCAATGATCACGGGGCTTTGGGGTTTGACCACGCCACTTTTAATCTGCAATTGCAGGCCACCGAGCATGATCACGCCCGGTAGCGTCCAGCCAGGAAACGGCACGCTGCGTTCGTGGCAACCGGCCGCCAGCAACAACTGCGGGTATTCGATTTCGTGGAGTTGTTCATCACCATCAAGCACCACCAGCGCGCGAGTACCTTCGGCACCGACCACGCGATGGTTGAGCCGGACGTCAATCAGTTCGGCATGCTGCTGAAATTCACCGTGCAATTTGCCCAGCGCTTCCGCGTACTGCGGCCCGAGGTAATCCAGTTGCACGCCGTCGCGCAATGGCCCGCGATAGACCACACCGCCCAGACGCGAAGCCTCTTCCAGCAGCGTGCAACGCACGCCGTGGCGAGCCAGTTCGATGGCCGCTGCCATGCCTGCCGGTCCACCGCCGACAATCACCGGATGCCGGTTCATACGACCTCCTGCTCGGTGATGCGGTTGACGCCGGTTTCGATCTGCATGCCGTCGCGCACCACCGTCTGGCAGGCGCGGCGCTTATGCCGACCATCGATTCTCACCAGACAGCACTGGCACACGCCCATGCCGCAGTAGGCACCGCTGATCTGGTCATGATCGTTACGTGCAATCTGGCGCAAGCCGAGGGATTGAATGACGCTGAGAACGGTTTCGCCAATGGCGGCGTCGACCGACTGGCCGTTGATATGGACAGTCATATCCGCCTGCGCCAAGGGCTGGATATCGAAGGTTCTTTCTAGGCAGTGCATTGCAATTCATCCGTGAAAATTTCAGGGGAGTTGTGCGTCAGCTCCTTGCTGCACTACAGCGTGTCGACGTGTTTACTTCATCTGATTCGTGCGTCGTTTCGGCTACTACGTCAGCGCAGTATTTGCGCCTGAATCACTGTAGCTCACGCCCAGCCAGGGTCTGGATCAAATACGTTAGTGAATATTCCAGAGGGAAATATTGACCCAGATCGGTAGCCGGTCATTCAGGCAGAAACGAAAAAGCCGCTTGCACCCGAAGGTGCAAGCGGCCGAGGCATAAGCCCCAATAGATCAGTGTACGAACAGGGCGATCAGAATAATGATCGGGATCGGTACGCCGAGAAAAAACAGTAGAAGTGAGCGCATGGTGATGCTCCTTGTTTAACGGACTGAAGTGGTCGTGGTGTATGTATCGACTTCAACGTACTCGACTGCATCGCGACGACGACCGCCAAAGGTGGCCGCGAGGCTGGCGAAGAAGGCACCGGCCAGCAGCGCGATGAACATCCACAGCGAAGTCCAGGCAGCGACTTTCGCAGCGGTGTCAGCCGCTTGTTGAGCTTTGACTTTGGCGTCGGCGATGGCTTTCTGAGTGCGGGCATAGACTTCGTCTACACGGCGCTCGGCATCAGCCTGCGACAAGTTAGTACGTTGAGCGACCAACTGCGCAAGGTAGGTACGATCCTCGGCACTCAGCTGACCGTTGGCCAGGCTTTGCGCAAAGATGCGGGCCACGGCGCCGTGGGCAGCGTCATCGCTGACCGAAGCCGGGCGATCATCACGGAACAGGCTGTCGATGAAGTAACCGTACTGGTTGCTGTCGGTGTTCGCCGCAGCGGTACCGGCCGCCTGGGTCATGGCACTGGCTGCACCGCCCGCCACGCTGGCACCGGCCTGCACACCGCCGCTGACAATGCTGCTGACCGAGCCGACCACCAATGTTGCGGTGACCAACGTTGCCACACACCAGGCGAGGAAACCGTGCGCGGTGTCGCGGAAGTAAACCTCGTCACCGTGCATGTTCGCCCACTTGACCCGCAGACGCCCGGCCACATAACCGCCCATGCCGGAAGCGATAATCTGCGTCGCCGCCAGCCACACGATCGTTGAAATACCCAGGCCCTTGGCACTCACGCCCTCCCCGGCCCACGGTGAAACAGCGGAGAAACCCAAACCGAAACCGAGCAGTACAAGGATCAACGACAATGCCGCAGCCGCCGCCGCGCCAGCGAAGATCGCGCCCCAGGACACCCCTGAGACGTTGCTCGAATCTCCTTCAAAGGCAGGATAAAACCCATCAGAGGATCTATTCATTGTTGTTCTGCTCCAGGCATGAAAAATGGTGTTACAACTCGTTCGAGAGAGGAATTGCAGCGACCGTGCCAGATGCAGATATTTAATAAATCGTTTATTTTCAATGAGTTACAAAGAATGAACTTCCTAAGACCATGCAAATTGCAACAAGCTGTGAATTACAGCGGGTTTTATGCATTAGTCTGCATTGATCCGCAGCAAGCGAATCTGCGTTTCTGACAGCCCCTACATGAAAGTTAATTTAAAGCGCCAGGCAAAAATCTTGGCAAAATGCTGCCATTCCGTTTCAACCGATCAGCAGGCCTGCCCATGACTCGCATTTTGACCATCGAAGACGACGCCGTGACCGCCCGGGAAATCGTTGCAGAACTGAGCAGCCATGGCCTCGACGTGGATTGGGTCGACAATGGCCGAGAAGGCCTGGACCGTGCCGTCAGCGGCAACTACGACCTGATCACTCTTGATCGCATGCTGCCCGAACTGGATGGCTTGGCCATCGTCACAACGCTGCGCACCATGGGCGTGTCAACACCGATTCTGATGATCAGCGCCCTCTCCGATGTCGATGAACGCGTGCGCGGTTTGCGCGCCGGTGGTGATGACTATCTGACCAAACCGTTCGCCACCGATGAGATGGCCGCGCGGGTTGAAGTGCTGTTGCGCCGCCAAAGCAGCGCCGATACGCCACCGACCACGTTGCAAGTCGCCGACCTTGAGCTGGATTTGATCAGCCACGAAGCACGCCGCGCTGACCAAGTGCTGACGCTGCTGCCGACCGAGTACAAGTTGCTCGAATTTCTGATGCGCAACAGCGGCCAGATTCTGTCGCGGATGATGATTTTCGAGGAAGTCTGGGGCTATCACTTCGACCCGGGCACCAACCTGATTGACGTGCACATCGGCCGCTTGCGCAAGAAAATCGACGCGGTGGGCAATGTTCCACTGATCCGCACGGTACGGGGCTCCGGTTATGTCATTGCCGAACCCGTCTGACGGCTGGCGCTCTTCCAGCAGCCGCTTGCTGGCGCTGTACAGCTCGTTGTTCGTGGCCTGGAGCGCGATCCTCATGGGGGTCATGTACTTCGAGGTGTCCAGCTACCTCGATAACCTCGCCAAGCATTCGCTGATGCAACGTCAGCATCTGTTTTCGCACTTTCGCGGTGACCAACTGCAAGACGCCCTCGCCGCGAGCATGACGTTCGACATTCGTGGCATCGATGCCTATGGTTTGTTCGACGTCGAGGGCCGTTATCTCGGCGGCGCTCTGCAACAGATTCCCGAAGGCCTGCCGCTGGACGGCAAGATCCATATGCTTGCCGACTGCGCCGGCTCCGATGATCCGACCCTGCCCAACGACAGTTGCGATGCCGTCGCCACGCAGACCCGCGACGGCCGCTGGCTGGTGCTGCTGCGCGATAACGGTTCGCTGTTCGCGGTGACGCGGATCATTCTGCATGCATTGTTCTGGGGGGTGTCATTTACGATTCTGCCGGGGATCGCCGGTTGGCACTTGCTGCGACGCCGACCTTTGCGGCGGATCAGAGCGATTCAGGACAGCGCTCAGGCGATCGTCGCGGGCGATTTGACCCATCGCCTGCCGCTGTCCAACCGCCGCGATGAACTGGACATGCTCGCCGCCATCGTCAATGCCATGCTTGAACGCATCGAACGTTTGATGAACGAGGTCAAGGGGGTTTGCGACAACATCGCCCATGACTTGCGCACACCGTTGACCCGCTTGCGTGCGCAGTTGTATCGCATGCAGCAACAGGCGGGCGAAGGCTCGCAGGAAGCAGCGCAACTGGATCTGGTGTTGGCTGAGGCGGACACGCTGATGGCGCGGTTTCGAGGGTTGTTGCGGATTTCCGAACTGGAAGATCGCCAGCGCCGCTCCGGTTTTGTCGAGCTGGATCCGGTGCAATTGCTGCAGGAACTGCATGAGTTTTATCTGCCGCTGGCTGAAGAAGATGAGCTGCATTTCGAACTGAACATGCCGGAAACATTGCCGGCGCTGAATGGCGACCGGGCGTTGTTGTTTGAGGCGCTGGCGAACCTGTTGAGCAACTCGATCAAGTTCACGCCGGCGGGCGGAACTGTGATTTTGCGCGGTGTGAATGACGCAGGGCATACGCGCATCGAAGTGCACGATTCGGGGCCGGGGATTGCCGAGTCAGAGCGTGAGGCGGTGTTCCAGCGTTTCTATCGCACCGAGGGTGGACAGCCGCAGAGCGGGTTCGGATTAGGGCTGTCGATCGTTGCGGCGATTGTCAGCTTGCATGGCTTCAATCTTGAAGTCGGCACCAGCGACCTCGGCGGCGCGAAACTGGTGCTCGACTGCCGGCAGAGCCTGATCACCCATTCTTGAAGTTCATTTGGAATGCAATCCATGTGGGAGCGGGCTTGCTCGCGAAGGCGGTGTGTCATCCAACAAAGATGTTGTCTGACACCCCCTCTTCGCGAGCAAGCC
>NZ_JASCPK010000190.1:0-8891 GCF_029959385.1 Pseudomonas sp. PS01303 | reverse complement strand
ACCTGTAGGAGCTGCCGAAGGCTGCGATCTTTTGATCTTGATCCTTAACAACAAGATCAAAAGATCGCAGCCTTCGGCAGCTCCTACAGGGGGATCGATGTTGTTATTGGGTGGCGGTGTAGACCTGACGGCCGCCGAACCAGGTCTGCAACACCTGGGTGTCATGCAGGGCTTTGTTGTCGACGCTGAACACGTCGCGATCGAGGACGATAAAGTCCGCTTGCTTGCCCGGCGTCAGCGAGCCGATCTGTTTCTCCAGGCCAATCGTGCGCGCCGCATTGACGGTGTAGGCGTAGAACATGGTGTCTCGATCCAGACGCTCATCAGCATTGAGCACGCCCAACGGCCCTACGCGGGTGATCGCCTGCGCCATGGCGTTGAACGGGTTCGGCGTCGACACCGGCCAGTCGCTCGCGCCGGCAATTGTCGCGCCTTGCTTGAGCAGCGAATGCGCCGGGTACTGATAGCGGAAGGCGAGGGCGCTGACGTAGGGCTTGATCATGTCGGTGGTGTAGTCGTCGGCGCTGGCCCACAGCAACTGCATCGAAGCGATGACGTTGAGCGGTTTGAAACGGGCGAACTCTTTCGGGTTGACCATTTGCAGGTGAGTGATCGAGTGAGTTACGCCGCTCTGGCGATCCTTGCGTGCCTGGGCGATGCCGTTCAGCGATTCACGTACCGCGCGGTCGCCGATGGCGTGGATGTGCACCAGCCAGCCACGTTGGTCGATGGCGCTGACCAGTTCGCCGAAGTGCTGCGGATCGATCAGCAGTTCGCCCTGTTTGTGCGAGTTGCTGTAGGGGTCGATCATCGCCGCGCTTTGCGCCGGGAATTCGATCACGCCATCGGCGAAGATCTTGATGCCGGGCAGGGTCAGGTTGGGAATGCCCTGAAATTGCTGGCGCACCTTGTCCAGCGTATCGAGATCGGCGGGCACGCTTTTCGGATTGGCCACCAGCAGCGCCGCGACGTGCACACTCATGTCGCCGCTTTCCGACAACGCTTTATAAGCCGGCAGCACGCCGACGGTTTTTTCGGTGGGTTTGAGCGCGAACACCGCTTCGCCCGGTGCGGCGTTGGCGGCGGGATCCATCCACGCGGTAATGCCAAGGCTGTTGTTGTAGCGCACCGCTGATTTCGCGGCCTTCAACATGTCGGCGGGGCCTGGCACCGGCATTTTCGAGGCGACCCGATCCCAACCGGCATCGACCACAAAACCGTTCGGCTCGCCGCTGGCCAATTTGCCGATGGTGTCTTTTTCCGCGTCGGGCAGGGTTTTCAGCAGGGCCGCGTCAATCCCGGCACGCTTGAGCATCACATTGTTGGCCCACGCCGTGTGGTGGTCGCTGCCGATAAACACCACCGGCACATCGGCCCATTCGCCGCTGTTGAAGGTTTTGCCCAAGGCCTCTGCCTGCGCCCAATACACCGAACTCATGCCGGCAATGCTCAGCACGTCGCCGTGTTTCGCCTTGCCGTCTGCACGCCAGTCGCGCAGACGCTTTTGCAGTTCGTCGAGGCCGACGACTTCGTCTTCCATGTTCGCCGAAGTCATCTCCAGTCCACCGAAAATCGCGTGGGAGTGGCTGTCGATCAGCCCGGGCATCAATGCTTTGCCCTTGAGGTCGATGACTTGGGTGCCGGGTTCGATCAGCGCTTTGATCTGCGCGTCGGTACCGACCTTCAGCACTTTGCCGTTCTCTACGGCGAGGGCCTGCACCTTGGGTTGCGCGCGGTCGGCGGTGAAAATCTTGCCGTTGAGCAGGATCAGATCAGGGGCGGCCATGGCTTCCATCGAGGCAAAACTTACAGCGGCTACCAACAGACTCGGGATGAATCTTTTCATTGAAGATTTCCTTGTTATTGCGTCTGATGGCGAGATTAGTAGCTGTCAGCGGCTGACAGAACGCCTCCCTCACGAAAAACGTTTTTGCCTGAATGGAAAAAGCATGGACAAGTTGGGCGCATTAAAGATGTTCGTGGTCACCGCGCAACTCGGCAGTTTCAGCCGCGCCGCCGAACAGTTGGGCAAGACCCCGTCGGCGCTGACCAAAGCGGTCAATCATCTGGAGTCGGAGTTGGGCGCGCGGCTGTTCGAGCGCAGCACGCGGCGGATTTTGCTCACGGAAATCGGCCGTGTGTACCTGGAAACCGCGCGACTGGTGTTGCAGCGCCTCGACGAGGCCAGTGAAGAAATCGAGCAGTTGCAGCACGGCTTGCGCGGTAGCCTGAAAATCACCGCGCCGCTGGCCTATGGGCGGGCGTTTCTCGATCAAGTGTGTGACGGATTCTTACAGCAATATCCGCAAATCAGCCTGCAAGTGGATCTGTGCGATGCGTTCGTCAATTTGCTGGAAAGTGGTTATGACCTGGCGTTGCGCGAGGGCCATGATGATTTGCCCGGGCTGATTGCGCGGGTGGTCGGCAGCAATCGCCTGGCGTTGTGCGGTAGCCCGGAATACTTGGCGCGCAAGGGTTTGCCGGTGAATCCGCAAACCCTTGAACAGCATGAGTGGCTGCTTTATCAGCATCCGTTGCTTAGCCGCGAATTCTGGTGGGCCGAGCGCGATGGCCAGCCTTTGAGTCTGGCGCAACCCACCGCGCCGTTGTTGCGCAGCGATAATTACGATTTGTTGCTGGCCAGTGCTCTGGCCGGGCGCGGTTTGCTGCACACGCCGCTGTGGAGCGCCGCGCCGTACATTGCCGACGGGCGATTGGTGCGGGTCATGGCGGATTACGAGATCGACCCGGACACCTTTGGCCCGCACATTCTGGCGGTGTACCCGAGCCATCGGCGGGCCACGGCCAAGGTTGTCGCCTTCATTGATTACATCGCCGAATTCCTAGCCGAACGCGGCTTAAGCTGACTCACCGCACTGATCGTTCCCACGTTCTGCGTGGGAATGCCTCTGGGGACGCTCTGCGTCCAGTGACGCGGAGCGTCACGGGCTGCATTCCCACGCGGAGCGTGGGAACGATCAACGTGGGGTGGGCCGACCTGCGGCGCTTGTCAGGAAAAAGCCAAAAGAGTACAAATGTACTCCATGACGAACCTCACTCCCCGCCGTACCGCCATCCTGACCTTTATCCGCGATCGAATCGCCGAACACGGTCAGCCCCCAAGCCTCGCTGAAATCAGCGAGGCTTTTGGTTTTGCCTCGCGCAGCGTGGCGCGTAAGCATGTGCTTGCGCTGACCGAAGCCGGTTTTATCGAGGTCAATCCGAATCAGGCCCGAGGCATTCGTTTGCTCGGTCAGCCGCCGCGCCCCGAACTGCTCGACATTCCCGTGCTCGGCCGCGTCGCTGCCGGTGCGCCGATTGGCGCCGATGCCGAGATCCATAGCCGTTTAATGCTCGACCCGGCGCTGTTCTCGCGCACACCCGATTACATGCTTCGGGTACAGGGCGATTCGATGATCGAGGACGGCATTCTCGACGGTGATCTGGTCGGTGTGCGACGTAATCCCGAAGCGCTTAACGGCCAGATTGTCGTGGCGCGCCTCGACGGTGAAGTCACCATCAAACGCTTCGAACGGGTTGGCGACGAAGTGCGCTTGTTGCCGCGCAACCCGGCGTATCGGCCGATTGTCGTGCGTGACGATCAGGATCTGGCCATCGAAGGGGTGTTCTGCGGTCTGGTGAGGCAAGGCTGATGGGCGCCGTCGTTGCGTTGGATACGCTGTTCAATGGCGGCCAGGTCTGGAAGGGCCGGCCTGCACCACCGGCCGCCAGCCCGCAACCGACCGGGCATGCGGAGCTGGACGCGGCACTGCCCAGCGGTGGCTGGCCGGAAGCGGCGTTGAGTGAAATCCTCTTGGCCGGCCCCGGTGTCGGCGAACTGCAACTGGTCTGGCCGACGCTGGCGCGATTGTCGGCGGCGGGTGAGCGCATTGTGCTGGTGGCGCCGCCATTCGTTCCGTACCCGCAGGCGTGGGAAAGCGCCGGGGTAGATCTGCGCCAGTTGTCAGTGATTCAGGCCAGTGAGCGCGATGCCTTGTGGGCAGTCGAACAGTGTTTGCGTTCAGGCAGTTGCGGCGCGGTGCTGTGTTGGCCGCACAAGGCTGATGATCGTGCGTTGCGGCGTTTGCAAGTGGCGGCGGAAACCGGTCAGACCCTCGCATTCGCTTGGCGTCCATTGAGCGAAGCGGTCAACCCGTCACCAGCGGCGTTGCGCATCGCCATCGACGCCAAACCCGCACAATTGCGCGTGCTCAAGTGCCGTGGCGGCTTGGCGCGTACGACGCCGATTGCCTTTGCCGTGGGTCATTGAGGTCAGCATGCGCTGGGTCTGTATTCTTTTTCCGCAATTGGCCTTGGACGCGGTGCTGCGTCAGCGCGCTGATCCGGATGAACCGTTAGTGCTGCTCAGCGGCCCGGCTCAGCGCCGAGTGCTGCAAGCAGTCAACCCGGCCGCGCGCAAACTTGGCTTGCGTGCCGGACAGTCGATGACCGCCGCTCAGGCGATGAGCAAAGGTTTTGCTACCGCCGATTACGAGGCCGCCGAAGTCGAACACTGGCAGCAGTTTCTCGCGGCGTGGGCTTACGGTTTCAGCGCGCAGGTCAGCGTGCATTACCCGCGCACCGTGGTGTTCGAGATCGAGTCCAGCCTTGGTCTGTTTGGTTCCTGGGCGCAGTTAGAAGCGCGTTTGCGCAAGGAACTGACCGAGTTGGGTTTCCGCCATCGCATCGTTGCCGCCCCCAATCCAGTGGCGGCGCGGGTGCTGGCCAATGCTTACGACGGTTTAGTGGTGCCCGACGGCGAAGCTTTGCAGCATCACCTCGGCCAGTTGCCGGTTGACCGCGCGGGTCTGGAACCGGGCGTGGCCACGGCGTTGTCGCGCATGGGCCTGCGCAACCTCAGTCAGGTGCAGAGCCTGCCGCGTCAGGCGCTGGCCCGGCGTTTCGAAGCGCAGATGCTTAAACACCTCGACACCTTGTTCGGTGCACGACCACTGGCGCTGGAGTTTTACCTGCCGCCGGATCGTTTTGATGTACGCATCGAGCTCAACTTCGACGTGCAATCGCATCAGGCCTTGTTGTTCCCGTTACGGCGTTTGACCGGTGATCTGTCGGCGTTCCTTTGTGGGCGTGACAGTGGCGTGCAGCGTTTTGATCTGCATCTGGAACATGCCGGGCTGTCGGACACCGTAATCAAAGTCGGCCTGCTCAGCGCCGAACGTGATCCGGCGATGCTTTTCGAACTGGCCCGCGGGCGGCTGGAGCAAGTGCAGGTCGAGGCGCCGGTGCGCGGCTTTCGTCTGCGCGCCGAAGATCTGCCGAGTTTCGTCCCGCAGTTTCAGGAGCTGTTCGATGACCGCCCGCAGCAGACGCTGCCGTGGGAGCAGTTGCGCGAACGCCTGCGCGCGCGTCTGGGTGATGAAGCGGTGCAGGGTTTGCGCTTTCAGGCTGATCATCGACCGGAGTGCGCCTGGCAGCACGGCGTCGATAAACAGCGCTGCGCCGTGTTGCCCGGCGTGCACCGTCCGGGCTGGTTGCTCGGTGAGCCGCAGAGTGTGCCGCAAGGTTCGGCGCGGATTCTCATGGGCCCGGAGCGCATCGAATCCGGCTGGTGGGACGGTGACGATGTACGCCGTGATTATTACCTGATCCAGAACCGCGCCGGTCAGCAAGGCTGGGCGTATCGCGCGGTGGGTGAGGGCGGGCCGTTGTGGCTGCAAGGCTGGTTCGCATGAATGACGGCTATGCCGAATTGCACTGCCTGTCGAACTTCAGTTTCCAGCGCGGTGCCTCCAGTGCCCTTGAACTGTTTCAACGGGCAAAAAAACACGGCTATCAGGCGCTGGCGATCACCGATGAATGCACGCTGGCCGGGATCGTCCGGGCCTGGCAAGCGGCGAAGTCGGTTGAGCTGCCGCTGATTATCGGCAGCGAAGTGCGCATCGAAAACGGCCCGAAACTGGTGCTGCTGGTGGAGAGTCTCGCCGGTTATCAGGCGCTGTGCGGCTTGATCACTCGCGCCCGGCGGCGCACCCAGAAAGGTCAGTATCAGGTACTGCGCGAAGATTTCAGCGAGCCGCCACCGGGGTTGCTGGTGTTGTGGGTGCCGGACTCGCTGGATGACATGGAAGAGGGCCGCTGGCTGAAGCAGACGTTCGGCGAGCGCCTGTGGCTGGCGGTGCAATTGCATCGTGGCCAGGACGATCAGCAGCGTCTGGCGAGGTTATTGAGTCTGGCCGGCGAACTGCAGATTCCCGCCGTGGCCAGCGGTGATGTGCACATGCACGCCCGTGGTCGGCGCGCCCTGCAAGACACCATGACTGCGATCCGTCATCACGTGCCGGTGGCCGAGGCCGGGTTGCGCCTGCATCCCAATGGCGAGCGGCATTTGCGCAGTGTCGAGGTGTTGCGCGAACTGTATCCGCCAGCACTGCTGGAGGCGTCGGTGACTCTGGCCCGGCGCTGCACTTTCGATCTCGGCGAGTTGCGTTATCAGTACCCGAAAGAGTTGGTGCCGGAGGGGCACAGCGCCAGTTCCTGGTTGCGCCAACTGACGAAAGAGGGCATCGCCTGGCGTTGGGAGAAGGGCGCGCCCTTCAAGGTGTTGAGGCAGATCAACAAGGAATTGCAGCTGATCGCCGAGCTCGGCTACGAAAGCTACTTCCTCACCGTGCATGACGTGGTGCGCTTTGCCCGCGAGCAAAAAATCCTCTGTCAGGGCCGTGGCTCGGCGGCCAACTCGGCGGTGTGTTTTGCCTTGGGCATCACCGAGATTAATCCGGATCACACCACGTTGCTGTTCGAGCGGTTCATGTCAAAAGAGCGCAACGAGCCGCCGGACATCGACGTCGACTTCGAGCACGAACGCCGCGAAGAAGTCCTGCAATACGTGTTTCGCCGTTATGGCCGTCATCGTGCGGCGCTGACGGCGGTGGTCAGCACCTATCACGCGGCCGGTGCCGTACGCGACGTGGCCAAGGCCTTGGGCCTGCCACCGGATCAGATCAACGCGCTGGCCGATTGTTGCGGCCACTGGAGCGACGAAACGCCACCGCTGGAGAGTTTGCTTGAGGGCGGCTTCGACCCTGACAGCCCGGTACTGCGGCGAGTGTTGAGCCTGACCGGCCAATTGATCGGTTTCCCCCGGCACCTTTCACAACACCCCGGCGGGTTCGTGATTTCCGAGCAACCGCTGAGCATGCTGGTGCCGGTCGAAAATGCGGCGATGGCCGACCGCACGATCATTCAGTGGGACAAGGACGACCTCGACGCGGTCGGCCTGCTCAAGGTGGATATCCTTGCCCTCGGCATGCTCAGTGCGATTCGCCGCTGCTTCGACCTGCTGCGCCGGCATCGCAATCAGGATTTGAGCCTGGCGACGATTCCTTCCGAAGACAAACCGACTTACGAGATGATCAGCCGCGCCGACACCATCGGCGTGTTCCAGATCGAATCGCGGGCGCAGATGTCGATGCTGCCGCGCCTGAAACCGGCGACGTTTTACGACTTGGTGATTGAGGTCGCCATCGTCCGGCCGGGGCCGATTCAGGGCGGCATGGTGCACCCGTACCTGCGCCGCCGGAACAAGGAAGAAGAGGAAACCTACCCGTCGCCGGAGCTGGAAGTGGTGCTCAAACGCACCCTCGGCGTGCCGCTGTTTCAGGAACAGGTGATGCAGATCGCCATCGTCGCCGCCGATTACAGCCCCGGTGAGGCGGATCAGTTGCGCCGTTCGATGGCCGCGTGGAAACGTCACGGCGGACTCGAACCGCACAAGGAACGACTGGCCGCCGGGATGAAGAAAAACGGCTATACACCTGAGTTCGCTGCGCAGATCTTCGAGCAAATCAAAGGCTTCGGCAGCTACGGTTTCCCTGAGTCCCACGCCGCCAGCTTCGCCTTGCTGACCTACGCCAGTTGCTGGCTCAAGTGCCACGAACCGGCGGCGTTCGCTTGTGCGCTGATCAACAGCTGGCCGATGGGTTTTTACAGCCCGGATCAGATCCTGCAGGACGCGCGCCGGCATCATTTGCAGATTCGCCCGGTCGATGTGCGCGCCAGCGATTGGGATTGCAGTCTGGAACCGATTGCCGGGGCACAACCGGCGATCCGCATGGGTCTGCGCATGATCAAGGGCTTTCGCGAAGACGATGCCCGGCGCATTGAAGCTGCACGCTCGCGCGGGATATTTGCCGACATCGCCGACATCGGCGAACGGGCCGCGCTCGACAGTCGGGCGCAGGCGTTGTTGGCGGATTCCGGCGCGTTGCGCGGCCTGGCTGGCCACCGGCATCGGGCGCGCTGGGAAGTCGCCGGGGTGCAGAAACAACTGGGATTATTTGCCGGCTTGCCGAACCAGGAAGAGCCTGATGTAGTGCTGCCCAAGCCGAGTGTCGGTGAGGATTTGCACGCGGATTACACAACGATTGGCACCACGCTGGGCCCGCATCCTCTGGCGCTGTTGCGCGGTGAATTGAAGGCACTGCGCTGCCGCAGTTCGCAGGAGTTGCTCGATGTCGAGCATGGCCGGCCAGTGAGCGTTGCCGGACTGGTCACCGGGCGGCAACGACCGGGTACCGCCAGTGGCGTGACCTTCGTAACCCTGGAAGATGAGTTCGGCAACGTCAACGTGGTGGTCTGGCGCGACTTGGCTGAGCGTCAACGGCAGGTGCTGGTCGGTTCGCAACTGCTCAAGGTGGATGGCCGCTGGGAACGCCAAGGCGAAGTTCGCCATTTGATTGCTGGACGCTTGAGCGACCTCAGCCCACTGCTCAACGGCATCCGCGTGCAAAGCCGCGATTTCCACTAATACGCTGCCCCCTTGTCTGATCGTTCCCACGCTCTGCGTGGTAACGCCTCCCGTGACGCTCCGCGTCACAGGGGACGCGGAGCGTCCGTAGCGGCATTCCCACGCAGCGCGGGGGAACGCTCGA